>NZ_JBKKHQ010000019.1:0-166552 GCF_046614695.1 Pokkaliibacter sp. CJK22405 | reverse complement strand
TGGCGGAGCGGACGGGGCTCGAACCCGCGACCTCCGGCGTGACAGGCCGGCATTCTAACCGACTGAACTACCGCTCCGCAATGTAACACCCCGACAGCGTCGTTGTGTGGGAGCGCATTTTACGCAATTCCCGATACTTGTCAAACACTTAAAACACTTTTTATTTCCCCTGTTTTACTACTCCTATCGCACCGTGTACAGGTAGCGACTCCCGCCTCCATCCTGCTTTGTGTCGCTTTGTTCCAGACTATTGACGCTCAAGGTGCACCACCGCTAAATGCCTGCATGACTTTAACCTGTGCTCGACTGTTTATCGGGAAACCACCATGTTGAATTTGAAAACCTCTCTTCGCACTGCGGCCGCTTTTATCGCGGGCCTGGTGCTGGCCGGATGCGCCCTGAGCCCTCAGGCAGTTAATGTCAATCCGCAGATTACTCCGGGCAGCTACGCGGCCACGGGGAAACGCATTAGCGTCACCGTCTCAGATCAGCGCGCGTCAAAGGTTCTGGGTACTCGCGGCGGTATTTATGCTCAAACCAGCAATGTCACCCTGTCATCCCAAGCGCCACAGCGCCTGAAAGGCAGTATGGCTGGTGCACTTACACAGATGGGTTTTCAGATCACAACGTCTGAGAATGCCGACGTTCAGATGAATGTCATCCTGGATAAGCTGACCTATCAGCCCTCGGTACGCAGCCTGATTCAGGTAGTCGACTTATCCGATGCCATTCGCATCGTTGTCAGTAGTCCGAATGGCTCAAGCTATACCGGCTCCTTCAAGACAGAGAAACATCATGAGTTCTCCCACGTCCCCAGCGAAGAAACCAACAGCAAGATTATCAATGAATTGCTGGCAGAAACGCTGAGCCACGCTCTGCAAGACCCCAAGCTGATCAGCGCCATGTCTCGCTATTAAAGCGCTCTCCCCTCGCCTGACTCTACATACAGGCTAACGACGATAACGGCTAACCCAACAGGTTAGCCGTTTTTGTTTCCATACAGCTCCCGATGCGCTTGCAAGTCTGAAGAATGAGTTTTGCTCATACTGACTACATGAGACTTGCCAGTATCACTAACCTCCCAGATACTGTATATAAACACAGTATTGCGAGTATTTCCTATGGCAATGTCCTGCACTTTTATTCATGACTTTGCTGAAGTCATCGAACCCAACGGCTCTTCAGCGTGTTTAGCCACCATCGACCAGCACGAGCCTCAATCCCAGCCACACGGCGCCAGCTCCTCAGTCAGCACGTCGACGCCTTTTTATCTGGAGCGTATTGCCGCAGGCTTTCCAAGTCCCTGTGATGATTACCTGACCGACCCGCTCAACCTGCACGATTATCTGGTGAGTCAACCGGCAGCAACGTTTCTGGTTCGGGCTATCGGCGACTCCATGCAGGATCAGGGCATTATGGATGGCGACATTCTGGTCGTTGACCGTTCGCGCAAAGCAGTGGCCGGCAATATCGTTGTGGCAGATATCAATAGCGAGTTCACCGTCAAAATCCTGGAAGCCTCCACCCCTCGGCCTCGCTTACTGCCTGCCAATCCGGCTTATCCACCTATCACTTTGAACGAAGCTGATGAGCTACGAATCTGGGGCGTGGTAACAGGCGTGGCGAGGCGCCTGGGATGACCGTTTTCGCGTTAATTGACTGCAATAACTTCTATGCCAGTTGCGAGCGAGTCTTTGATCCTCGTTTACGTGACCGGCCTCTTGTTGTTCTTTCCAACAATGACGGCTGCATCATTGCCCGAAGCGCAGAAGCCAAGGCTCTGGGCATTCCGATGGGAGCCCCCTTACACCTGATCCGCGACAGCCTGCGGCGGCACAAGGCAATCGTACGTTCAAGTAACTATGCGCTTTACGGTGATATGAGTCGTCGCGTTATGTCGATTATTCGCGATACGCTCCCTCGCATGGAGGTCTACTCGGTCGATGAGGCATTCGCTGATCTAAGTGGCGTCCCCGAGCGCCAGACGCTTGCCTGCCAATTACGCGCTCAAATTGAGCAGTGGACGGGCATCACTGTAGGCATTGGCATTGGCAGCAGTAAGGCGATGGCAAAACTGGCGAATCATATCGCCAAGAAGTGGCCTGAAAATGAGGGCGTTTTTGACTTGGCCATCCTGTCAGCCTCAGAGCGCCGCCAGTGGTATCAACAAATTGATGTCAGTGAAGTCTGGGGAATTGGCCGACGCCTGATCACCCGACTACGAGCACAAGGCATCTCGACAGTGGATGATCTGGCTCAGGCACACCCCAGCACCATGAGGCGTGAATACAGCGTGCTGGTGGAGCGACTCATTCATGAGCTGAACGGCATTAGCTGCATTGAACTGGAGGAAGTTGCCCCTGAGCGTCAGCAGATTTTTGCCTCACGCTCTTTTGGTCACTCACTCAGCACCATCGAGCCTATTCGCCAGGCAATTGCACACCACGTACGTCGAGGCCACGAAAAGCTACTGGCTCAGAAGATGGCTACCGCCACTCTCGGCGTATTTATTCGCACCAACCCTCACAGTCAGCATTCTTATTATTCCAACCAGAATTATCTGAGCTTTACAGAGCCCACACAGGATCTCTGTCTGCTAACTCGCAGTGCCAATCATTTACTGGATACCCTATTCCGCCGGGACTTTCGCTACACCAAAGCCGGCATCATGCTGTATGGACTGGAACCGGCCAAGCACTTCCAGCAGGATCTATTTTCAGCAAAAAGCTCATCCGCACAGGCCGCACTGATTGAGCAAATTAACGCCAGACACGGAAAAGGAGCGCTTAGAACCGCTCGTGAAGGCTGGCAGAGCAGCACATGGAATATGGCCCAACGCAGAAAGACACCAGCGTACACGACCGATTGGCAGAATCTGCTAAAAGTTCATCTGATCACAAATAAAGAAAGCTTTTAGAAACAGGAGCTTATACAAAACCATAAGAATTTTTAAAGAAATTCACAAAAAATGTGAACCAATTTAAACAACGCCTTCGTAAAAGAACGTGTTAGCCAGAGAGAAAACGCTAACTGCAGTTCCCACGTTCACAATGAAACACAGGAAGGCATTATGAAAGCGACAATCAAAACCTCCTTAAAAGCCCTTGGTCTGACCGCTGCCCTGATGGGCGCTACCTCTGTGTCCTATGCCGATATGGGTGTTAAAGCCAGCGATCAGAGCGTCTCCGGAGGTACAGTAAGCGCCGACATGATCAGTGCAGAAAGCAATGGCTGGATGGTGGTACACCGCACCGATGCGTCGATGAAGCCTGGCCCGGTGGTAGGTTATGCCCCTATTAAGAAAGGTGATAATCAAGACGTCACTGCTATCCTGACTGAGCCAGTAAAACCCGGCGATATGCTGATGCTCATGGTGCATGGTGAAGCCGGCGGCATGAAGACAGGCGTTTTTGAATATACTCTGGGCGCGAAAGAAGATGGCCCGGTAAAACCCGACGGCAAACTGGTAATGCACGTTATTAAGGCCATGTAAGACTGAAGTCCCAGCAAGCGGAAGATTCCTCTCCGCTCAAAAGCCTGATGACATGTTCACGATATGAAAAAGCCCGGATTTACCCGGGCTTTTTGCTGAGCGGACCTACTGCTCATGGTCGATAGATAGCGCATAACTTGTGACCATCCGGGTCACGCACATACGCCAGATACATATCCCCCATAGGGCTGGAACGAAGACCTGGCGCATCCTCAATAGCAGTGCCACCATGTGCAACAGCCACCTCATGAAACTTCAGTAGCTGTGCTTCAGAGTCGCATTTAAAGCCAAGTGTTGAGCCATTGGCCACAGTTGCCGGCTCGCCATTGATAGGCTGAGTGATGCCAAAACTGCTGCCCTGATGGCGATAGAAAAGACGCCGATGGCCTGTCGATGCTGTATTTAACATGCCTTCCCCACCTCCGAGAACAGCAATCACTGCATCATAGAAAGCTTTGGAACGTTCGATGTTATTTGAGCCGATCATGACGTGACTAAACATACAGACTCCGAGAAAAATAGGCTGGAAGATAGAGGCTAAGCAGGAGAAGCGAAGCAACGCTTCACTAGATGATGTCTGAAAATGAAAAGCAAGTGGGCACTCATAAAGAGTAGACCTAAAGTATCAGTTAAAGACAACCTGCCGGAGAGACGACAATCTGTAGTACCCGATCCGATTTTTTGTCGATAGGCATCGCCAAAATACAGCTGTCACTGGAGTTCAGATGATAGGCAGGAAATTTATCATTTTCGAAATAGGCATCAGAACGACCCAGTAAACTTGTCACTTCCTCAGCCGTCATTCCTAAAAGTCGATGCTTTTTCATGAGATCAGCCAGCATCACAGATCGGCTATGCACACTGACACGCCACACCTGAGAGTTAAAATTCTCACCTTCAAGATGGCTAAGCTCGCCTTTCTGGCTACAACCCGAAAGCACAGCAAGGCCGATAGCACCCAGCGCACACGCGCCAAATAAAGCATTACGCAACCGCACTGCTGCACTCCTCACCGTTTAATTGATGGAAGAGGATTAACAATAGTAGTACAGCAGGCGTCTAGCGCAAGAAAGGGGATACGGGTCACCGGAATGTCGGCAACCTCGATAGAGAGAAACTCAGCAGGAGCAGTGGCGACTTAACCCGCGCACCCTCTGGGCCAGACTTCAGCCTGGGTAACCGTCAGAGAGCTATTGTCCATCCAAAGCCCAAGGACACAGAGCTCGGACTGACTTAGCCGGTAAGCACGAGAAGTGCTACCGCTATAATAGATATCGAACTTGCCAAGAAGTTGGGCAACATCCTGACGCTTCATACCGATAAGATGATGTTCACTAATCAGATTTTCCAACATGGCAGGACGATCTTCTACATGAGAGCGCCACATCTCAGGATCAAACTGACGCGCTCCCAGATGCTGGTAATTTTCCTGCTTCGACATGCAGCCACTAAGACCTAAAGCAAGCGCAATGGTCAGCGCCAAAGTATAGCCACGCATGATGACACCCCGATATGATCAATTACTGATCAAAGCATACGGAGAAACCCTGCTGCTTTGGCGCCACGGGGTTACTAAATCATGCCAGGACGTTACTGGTGTTTTTTTTGACGGATTAAATACAGCCCTGAGGTGAAATCTGCACTTTGTCTACTTTCCCGGTGAGATGATCTAACGGAAGTACCACATCGCATACACGCTCAGTATTCAGATGATAAGCTGGCGAAATATTACTACTTTGATGATAGCTATCCGGCTCCCCCAGCAAGCTAATCAGAGCGCTACGGTCCATTCCTACCAGCCGGTATTCCTTGACCAGATCAACCAGCATATAAGGACGACTGGAAACGCTGATCCTCCACACCCCTTGATTAAAGCGCTCATGATCGAGACGCACATACTCAGCATCGGGACCATCAGAGCCGCCCAACATAAAGCCGAGTACTCCCATCAGTAATAGCATTAACACCCGCATAAAATCACCAAATGTCATTAATGACACAATATTTGGTAAAATTACCACGTTAATTACTAGGCTGTCGCTGAGTATTTAAAGGAGTCCCGAAGAATGGCGTGATAAATCACATCGATAGAAAAGGAGGATGGCAGGGAGCGTCGCAGGATGTCAGAGACAGCCCTTAGGAAGAATAATCACTTGCTGTACCTGAAGAGACTGGGCATCCACTGGCATAGCCACCAAACAGGAATAATCCGCTTTGATGAAATAAGCAGGGACATCATCACGCTCATAAAAACTATCGGATTGACCTAATAGCGCTTTGACATTCGTTGCTTTCATGCCAACCAACGCATAACTATCGATAAGATCGTGAAGCATATAGGGCCGACTTGAGACACTTATCGACCAGACATCCTGATTAAAGTTCTCAGTGCCCAAACGGGCAAAATCATCCTGGGGCGATTCACAACCAGTAAGATAGGTAACCAGAATGGCTAAAAAACCGATGCCCTGCTTTCGCATCCATCACTCCCCGGAAATAGCACTCACATCATTAAAGACCATATAACGCACTAAATCCGTCGACATTAGTCGTAACGCAGCACTATAGGTCTTACCGATGTCGGCAATATTGAAGCAGGCAAAACAGAAAAGCCAAAACCGGCAATAGGTTAGAGGCCACTGAATGCAGGCCTCTAAAAGCATAGGCGAAGAAAATTACTAGTGCACTGACTGGATAGTCAGGCCGCAAGCTCCATACCTGGCAGCATCGACAACTGTCGAGAATATGGCGCCATTGGTCCGGAAAAGTGGCTGCGGCTATAGTCCGGTATGCCCTTTTCGTCAATCAACTCCTGAGCCAGAACACGGCCAAAAAGATATGCCTGGCTTAATGAATCAAAAGCAAAAGAGCCAAGACAAACCTCGGCACTCCAGTCGATACGAACGCTGACGCGTCGATAAGCATGATTTGAGGTGCTGCACTGAGACGCCACGAAAATAAAAAACTCTCTGCCATGATAAAAACCGCGGTGGCAATCGCCTCCACTAACACGGATTAATGACATTGATAAACTCTCCCCGGAAATGCTGGAGTGAGAAAAAACCATCCATGACTTTCTTCTCGCTAGTATACCGATACCTCTGACATCGATACTTTTAGCAAATAGCAATACATATGCCATGAAATAATGCTGCGTAGGTGCACGCGCCAGCAAAAAAAACCGAATAGAGGTCACTTAAGATATTTTTCGCACAAAAAGAGGGCGTACAGGGTGAAAGGCAAGAAGACGTAAACAAAGAAAAGCCCAGTTAATGGGAAGGCTTCCCGCACCGCCCAAAGTCGCAAGCAATCAGCGAATGGAGTCAGGCGACGAAACTTGATTGCTCAGCGTCAATTAATTCTTCAACAATACTTCTTGCCAGCTCTAGCGCCTGCTCACGGGAATCAAATACCAGTGACTGTGATGTCATCGCAGGCAGCCCCTCTACTGAAATTGTGAACTCAGTTAGCGTTCGAGGTGCCATGATCCAATAGGCTCTACCGTGGTAACGACCACTGCCAATCTGCATGTTATTAGACGGAAATAGCCGCATCTGAATAAGCCCCCGAATGTGCAAGCAGCCTCCCGCTGTCTTGCTTATCCTTTGTGAAGTGGCGACATTTTGCCTCACAACCACGTCAGTTTTATGACGTACTTCACACTCTAGGTGGGGAAGATTCCGGGGTAGTTCCTTAGAAAACTGTTACAGCCCACATGGACAAGCACGAGATCAGCTAAAGCCCAATGATTCGCACAGAGCTCCAGAGAAAAACGGTGTCGATTTTCTCAGCTTTTGATGACAGACGATTGCGGAACACGTTCACTCGCCAACGAGGAAAAGGAGGTGAGAAGAGAGAAAATTCAAAAAAACGAGAAGAAAATTTAAAGAAAAAATTCTTTTAAAAACAACTACTTGGAGGGATTTTAAGAGGAGATTTTGAATGGTGCCTGGAGCCGGAATCGAACCGGCACGACCAAAAGGTCGAGAGATTTTAAGTCTCTTGTGTCTACCTATTTCACCATCCAGGCAAGGAATGGAGGCTGGAGTCGGAATCGAACCGGCGTACACGGAGTTGCAGTCCGCTGCATGACCACTCTGCCATCCAGCCCCGGATGACTATTACCTGTCAGTTTTCCAATCTTTAGATTGGAGCGGGAAACGAGACTCGAACTCGCGACCCCGACCTTGGCAAGGTCGTGCTCTACCAACTGAGCTATTCCCGCATTGTTTGTAGCACCGTTGCGGCGACTACGGGGACGCATTATAGAGACTAACCTTTTCCTGTCAACAGACCTGGAGATAAAAAATTCTTACAGGTGAAGAACTTAGCGCCTATACAGGCGCTCAGTGAGATTCTCGCTTGCCCATCAGAATCGGCCAGGCAGCCTTCATATAGATAATCATCGACCACAGCGTTAAAAGCGTTGCGATCATTAACCCAGCCAAACCAACGTAGCTTTGCCAGGAGCCCCCCGGAAAAGCCAGCAGAATCACCAAAGACCCCATCTGCGCAGTCGTTTTAACCTTACCAATGTAAGACACGGCAACACTCGCACGCTGACCAATTTCAGCCATCCATTCACGTAACGCAGAGATAAGAATCTCGCGGCCGATGATGACGCAAGCGGGCAAGGTAATCCAAAGATTGGAATAGGTGTCGACCAGCATGACCAAGATCACTGCAACCATTAACTTGTCAGCAACAGGATCCAGAAAGGCCCCAAAAGGCGTGCTCTGATCTAACTTGCGCGCCAGATAGCCATCCAGCCAATCCGTAAACGAGGCCAGCATAAAAATCAACGCGCTTGCCATGGCCGCCCAGCTGAACGGCATAAAGTAAACCACAACGATCACCGGGATCAGCAAAACCCGAAAGCCGGTAAGCAGGTTTGGGAAGTTAAGATTCATGCTGGGTTTCTACCCCTCCAGGGTGAAGATGATCATAAATATCCTGGGCCAGCTGCTGGTTGATTCCCGCGACTTTTCTCAACTCAGCCAGACTGGCGCGTTTCACTCCCTGTATACCACCAAAATGGCGATAAAGCGCCTGCCGGCGCTTTGGCCCTACTCCGGCAATCCCTTCCAGAGTGGATGTTCTGCGTGCTTTATCCCGACGTTGACGATGCCCGGTAATAGCGAAACGGTGCGCCTCATCACGAATCTGCTGAATCAGATGCAGTGCCGGAGAAGCGCGATCCAGAATCAGCGGCTGGTCATCACCTTCGAGCCAGAGCGTTTCCATACCGGGTTTACGCGTTGGCCCTTTGGCCACCCCTAATAGCTGCATGGACTCAATCCCCAGCTCCGCCAGCACCTCGCGGGCCTGGGTCATCTGACCTTTACCGCCATCCACCAGCAGGATATCAGGCAGCGATTCACCCTCGCGAGTCAGCCGACCATAACGTCTCTGTAGTGCCTGATGCATGGCGGCATAATCGTCACCGGCATTCACATCTTCAATATTGAAGCGCCGATAAGCGCTCTTGTTGGCCCCTTGCTGGTTAAATACGACACAGGAGGCCACTGTCGCCTCACCATGACTATGACTGATATCAAAACACTCAACGCGTTTGGGCAGCTCATCCAGCCCCATGGCTTCCTGAAGCATGACAAAGCGCTGCAGCATATTATCTTTTCCAGCCAGATACGCCGCGAGGTTTTCCTGAGCATTGGTAATAGCCAGTTTCAGCCATTGCACCTTGTCGCCACGTTGAGGAGAATTCAAGGGCAAACGTCGCCCTAAACTCTCCGATAGCGCCGACTCGATCACATCCCCGTCTTCGGGAAGATGGCTAAGGAGCAGTTCCCTGGGAATCTCACGTCCGGAATTCCCGAGATAAAACTGGGGAATAAATGCTGACAGCAGCTCGGCTTGGGTATGTTCAACGCTTAACTGCGGATAGTAAGTCCGCGAGCCAAGAATACGCCCTCCCCTTACGAAAAGGACGTGGACACAGCCGCCACCAGGACGGATCTCTGCCGCCAGCACATCCGCATCGCCACCTGTGCCATCAACAAACTGCTGCTCCTGCACACGCTGCAAGCTAATAAGCTGATCCCGCAACACAGCCGCACGCTCAAAGGCCAGCTCTTCTGAGGCTGTTTCCATCTGCTGTTGCAGATCTTCCATCAACGTTCGGCTTCGCCCTTCCAGAAACATGATGGCATGCTCAAGATCACGCTGGTAATCCTCTGCTTCAATCAGATCCACACAAGGCGCAGTACAACGCTTGATCTGATACTGCAGGCAAGGCCGAGAGCGGTTATTAAAAACAGAATCCTCACAGGTGCGTAGCTTGAAGACCTTCTGCATCAATTGCAGGCTGTCACGAACAGCACTACTACCGGGGAAGGGGCCAAAATAACGGCCAAGCTTGCGCTGAGAGCCCCGGTGGAAGCGAATTGCCGGGTACTCATCTCGCGTGGAAATAAAGATGTACGGATAGGATTTGTCGTCACGCAGAAGAATGTTATAGGGCGGACGAAACTTCTTGATGAGGTTCTGCTCGAGCAGTAGCGCTTCCGTTTCACTATTGGTGATAGTGAACTGCACTCGTGCGATGCGCTTGACCAATGACTGGGTTTTGGGAGTCAGCCCAGTGGAGCGGAAATAGCTACTTACTCGCGACTTGAGGTCGGATGCCTTACCGACGTACAGGATCTCATCACCCGGCCCCAGCATCTGATAAACACCCGGACGCCGCGGCATATTCGCCAGCAACGAGGACACGTCGAGAGAAACTGCCTTTTCCCCGCCAACATTCACATATGCAGCGACATTTTCAGTCACGTCGGATGGACTAGCCTTACTACTGGACATAAGCCTTACATAGTGTCGTGAAGTGTCGGGTTTCAAGCGTTTCGGAAAAGAAAAAAGCGCTAGATGTCAGTTCCATCAGGCTCATCACGATGCCAGTGACGTTTTCGGTCCATAAATACGGAGGCGGCATCGGCAAAGAGTTTCGCCAGCGCCTGACGCGACCAGTCAGAAATACCTGCACCTTCTGATAAAGACACTTCAAGGTAGACGCTGATTTCGGCATAGTGGAAAAGCAGGCTTTCGAAATTACTGGCGCGGCGAAGTTTTTCGAGCGAAATAGTCGCGCCATTGACAAGAATCTTGTTGATATCGGTTTCGGACATGATGCTGGAAAAACCCGTTTGCCTGAGTCTAAGATGTCATGAGGTGGGACTTTAACAGATTTCGAGGTCCGACACTCACCTAACCTAGAAGGATTCCACGCAGTTATGGCGCAAGCGCGACTTGATTTGACCCAGCTGGCCATTCTTCTGATTGAGCCTTCCTCACTCCAGCGAAAGCTGATCAAGGAAGCGCTGCAAGATGCCGGATGTACTCAGGTAGAGGCGGTTGAAGACCTTCCTCAGGCGATCGAAATTATCGAGCGCTACCCACCCGATGTCGTTATCAGCGCCCTGTATTTACCCAGCGGCACCGGTACGGACCTGATTACCGACCTGCGCCGCCGTTCCGGCACAGATGATGTTGCCTTTATTCTGATATCCAGTGAGAGCAAACTGGAGCATCTTGAACCTATCCGTCAGGCAGGAGCCATCGCTATTCTGCCCAAGCCCTTCTCAGTGAAAGCACTGAACCGGGCACTGGAAGCCACTCTGGACTACTTCACCGAAGAAGAAGTGCATCTTGAGAATTACGACATCGCCGAGCTAAAAGTGCTGGTGGTTGACGATAGCTCGATGTCGAGAAAGCATATCGCTCGGGTACTGACCAACATGGGAATCCATGAGATCACCATGGCCGAGAATGGCATGGAGGCACTTAACCTTCTGCAGGAAGATACCTTCAACCTTGTCGTCACCGACTACAACATGCCGGAGATGGATGGCGCGGCCCTCGTCAGCGGTATTCGTGACAATGCTGAACTCAGCCACATCCCCATTATGATGATCACCTCCGAGCAGGATGAGTCACGCCTGAGTGCGGTTCGTCAGGCGGGAGTCGATGCCATTTGTGACAAGCCTTTTGATCTGAATGAGCTGCGCCGAATGATGCATCTCATGCTTGACCAGTAACATCATTTTTCCTCCGCAATGACTGACTTCTCATGGCGCCGCAAGGATATTGACTGGCTTTGCTCGGCGCCGGCACTGCTCCATGATCACCATTGCCTGGATAGCGCAGGATTTTTCTCTTATGCGCTACCTGACATCTTACCGGCAGCTTGCGTACCCGGCCGCTTAGGCATTTATGCTGAGGTGCTGATGCTATGGTTGTTACAGCAGCATCCTGAGCTGGAAGCGATTGCCGATCATCTGCAGATTCAGGAAAACCAGCGCACATTGGGCGAGCTTGATTTCTTGCTGCGCTGGAAAAACAGCGAACTCTGGCACCTTGAACTGGCGGTGAAGTGGTATCTCTTTGTGCCGGAGCTGGCGGCGCAGGGGCTTAACGCCTTTGTCGGACCGGATATCAAAGATACGCTGGCCGTGAAATATCAGCGGCTCATCGAGCACCAGTTGCCAATCAGCAAGCATCCTGAGATCACTCGCTGGCTTCACGAACATGAGTGGCCGGAGGCAACGCAAACCATGCGCCAGCTGATTCATATGCCAGGACGACTTTTCTACCCGCTGGGTTCGTCTTTGCCCACATTGCCCGAGCTCAACCCGGAGCATCACCAAGGCCGCTGGCTAAAGCAATCGCAACTGCCACTACTGCACACTCACTATCCAGAGGCCGAACTCTATCAACTTGTCTACCGGCATTGGTTGGGCGGTCCCGATGAGACAGGCCTTATCGGCAGGTTAAGTGATCACAGTGAAGAGCTGCTCAAGCAGTCACAGACGTGGCAACGACCAGTCCGCCTGATGCTGAAGACGGATCAGGAACACCATTTGATGGTAGTACCTGATACGTGGCACCAGCGCGCTCTGGAGATTCATTTACCCGCTTAAAAAGCAGCAAGGTATAAAACAATAAAGGCGGGATATCCCGCCTTTATTCATTTTCAGACACCACGTCTTAGCGGGTCTTACTTGGCTTTATTGCGATTAAGACGCGTAATCAGGCTTGAGGTATCCCAGCGGCCACCGCCCATGCTTTGTACATCTGAGTAGAACTGGTCAACCAGCGCGGTTAGCGGCAGGTGAATATCGTGGTTACGGGCTTCCGTCAGAGCAATAAAGAGGTCCTTGCGCATCCAGTCTACCGCAAAGCCGTAATCAAACTTGCCATCCAGCATGGTCGCTGAACGGTTTTCCATCTGCCAGGACTGAGCAGCACCCTTGCTGATGACATCCACGACCGCCTTGCCATCCAGACCAACCGCTTCAGCAAAATGAAGGCCTTCTGACAGCCCCTGAACAATACCGGCGATACAGATCTGATTGACCATCTTCGCCAACTGACCGGAGCCTGCAGGCCCAAGTAAACGCGCCTGACGTGAATAGCACTGAATCACAGGCAGCACTGTGTCAAAGTCAGCCTGATCACCACCCATCATTACGGTTAGCACACCATTCTCCGCGCCAGCCTGACCACCAGAGACAGGCGCATCGAGGAAGTAGGCTCCCTGAGCTTTAGCTTGTGCATCGAGCTCGCGCGCCACTTCGGCAGAAGCAGTAGTGTGATCAACCAGATAGCAACCCTCGCCTAACCCTTTATAAATACCTTGCTCACCCAGAGTCACTTCGCGCAGGTCGTTATCATTGCCAACGCAGCAAAATACCATCTCAGCGCCCTGAGCTGCTTCCATCGGGGTCAGGGCATGCTGGCCACCATACTCAGCGACCCAGGCTTCCGCCTTGCTGGTAGTGCGGTTGTAAACGGTGACATCGTGACCTGCTTTCAGCAGATGACCCGCCATGGGATAGCCCATGACACCTAACCCAACAAATGCGACTTTCATCTTTCCTCCTTGGAGTAACGCGGCCAGCGACGGTAGAATTTGCCGCCATCGCGTTACTGAACATATTCAGGGAAGCCTGAGGACAAACCTCTGCGGATACTAAACAAACTCCTTCCAAAGCGCGACCCGGACAGAAGGTACGCCAGAATGAAAAAACTCTTGATCGCCCTTCCCCTGCTGCTCCTGTCACTGCTCTCGCCTCTGGTGGTATGGGCACAGGATCTGGACGAAATAAAACAGCAGCTACTGCTGGATGAACAGTCGCAGCCTGTCGACTGGACGGAGTATCAGGGTAAATGGCTGCTAGTGAATTTTTGGGCCACCTGGTGTCCGCCTTGCGTCCATGAGCTGCCAGCGCTGGATAAGCTGGATCAGTCATTGGGTAAGGAGCGCCCTTTCCGTGTACTGGCCATTAATCTGGGTGACTCCCGTCAGCAACTTGATGCTTTCTGGGAAAAAATGAAATGGACGCCCAGCATGCCCATTATCAGTGATGAGGAAAACCAGCTACTGACTTCGCTCCGCCTTAAAGGCTTACCCAGCTCATGGCTGATCAGCCCTGATGGCCAGGTGGTTGAGACGATTTCCGGCATGAAGGAATGGGACAGTCAGGAAACGATGGACTCATTAAAAGCAAGAATGGACCAACACTAAGGCTTTCCTGCTGTGCGAAAATAAAAAAGGCGCTACAAGGCGCCTTTTTCAATGGTTCTGCTTGAGCGTCTCAGATCAACCCAGTGTTTTACCCAAAGCCGCGGTGACTGCTGTCACCATCGCTGCGGAGTGCTTGGCAGCTTTTGGCAGGTACTGATCAAAGCTGACATTCGATTCTTTACCGGCAATATCCGACAGCGAACGTATGATCAAAAATGGCTTGGCAAACTGATGGCACACCTGTGCAATCGCCGCAGCTTCCATTTCTACCGCTTTCATCGTTGGGAAAATACTGCGCACTGCTTCAACGCGCACCGGGTCATTCATAAAGGCATCTCCGGTGGCGATTTCGCCCTGAACAATCTGTTGCTCTTGTGCGCTCACATGCGGGATCGCGGACTGAGCCACTTCGCTCAGCAGCTCATCAGGCAGGAACTGCGCAGGCAGGCCTGGCACCTGACCGGGAGCGTAACCAAAGACGGTCACGTCCACATCGTGGTGATAAACCGCAGTAGAAATCACCACGTCACCTACATTCAGCGCCGCATCAAAACCACCGGCAGAGCCAGTATTAATCACACAATCCGGCTGGTAACGCTCCAGCAGCAAAGTGGTTGAAAGCGCCGCATTTACCTTTCCAATCCCAGATTTGAGCAAGACCACTTCCACACCGTTCAGCTTGCCGCTTGAGAACTCATAACCCACGTGGGTCTCGGTCTGGCGATCTTCGAGCTGACTTCGCAGCAGTTCAACCTCTTCTTCCATGGCGCCGATAATGGCGACTTTCAGAGGAGTTCCTCGCTTGAATTCACGCAGGCTGGCTGTCATATGATTGTCCTGAAGTTACTTTGAGTAATGACATTAATTAAATATCGCTGGTTGGGCGCAGCAGTCAGTTGCAGGTATCTATTCCAACTGAAGACGCAGCGACATACCCTGTGGATTGCAGCATGGTATCAAAAGGCTGCAGCATTCCCCAATGCAGTGCCGTGGCGACCTGTTATACTGGCGCCTGAACCGTTTGAATGCTTGTCAGGAAGGAAGAGATATGCCTCTGCTAGACAGTTTCCGAGTCGACCATACCCGTATGCACGCCCCTGCAGTTCGCGTTGCGAAATCCATGGCGACCCCAAAAGGCGACACCATCACGGTATTTGACCTGCGCTTCTGCCTGCCCAACAAGGAAATTCTTTCCGAAAAAGGCATCCATACGCTGGAACATCTGTTCGCGGGCTTTATGCGCGACCACCTCAACGGCAATGGCGTTGAAATCATCGACATCTCTCCGATGGGCTGCCGCACCGGCTTTTATATGAGCCTGATCGGTACTCCTGCAGAACAGCGCGTCGCGGATGCCTGGAAAGCGGCGATGAAAGATGTCACCGAAGTACAGGCAATGAACGACATTCCTGAACTGAATGAATACCAGTGCGGCACTTACGAAATGCATTCTCTGATCGAAGCGCAGGAAATTGCCCGCAACGTTATCGAGCGCGGCATTCTGGTGAACTCGAATGATGAACTGTACCTGAGCGAAGATTTCCTCAAGCTGCACAGTTAATCAGCAAGAATCTTCCCGGTTTGATGCAGAGTTAACGCGTTAAATGCTGCAGATACACAAAGGCCCGAAACTAATCGGGCCTTTGTCATTTTACGATGGTTGACTAATACATTGATTGGTAATGATTCTTCAGAAACTGCGCTTCATCGTACGGCCAACATCAATGCAGGAAGAAACGCGGTTTATACAACCCTTTGGTTTTATCCAGATAGTGTGGAATCTCGTCATGATCGACATCGATAAAGTCATCATGATCTTTCAGATTCACTTCAGAGATATACAGATGGTCTGAGGTGTCGTCTGAAAGGATCAGGTAAAAAGGCTGATCCGAGTCCAGCGCCGGGCGTCCTTCATTGTTGAGAGCAGAGTTCACCTGCTCAAGTACCGAACTGTCCATAGCGTAGGCGTAGTCTACATCCACGATGACCCCACGATATCCCAGGTACCGGTGTTCTACTATCTGTCCGATTGCATACTTGGCTTCACGGTATTGCATATCAATTCCTCCTGTGGAGGTCTGGTGCAACATCTTCCCCCGATGGGAATGCAGAGTGACAGACCTGAATGTCTTGGTTTTATTGTCTCCTTGATCCTTCAGGATGCAGCTCCTCTATGAGAAGCATTCTTACCGTCCGCTTTCACAACGCGAACTACGACTTAAGAGTGAACTCACTTCAATAACACCTGACCCGACTGCGGTTAGGCCGTTATCACCTTCACACTTCTATTAATTGGCATTTCATCAGCAAATTTCCACCCCAGTTGTTCAAAAAGCGTCATAGCTTCCTGATCTGGCGGAGTTTTTATACTTAGCTTTTCGCCGGTTCGAGGGTGAATCAACTCAAGCCCCACGGCAAAGAGCGCCAGACGATGCCAGTTAAAATGCTCCCTGAATAAACGGTTATGCCGACCTTCACCATAACTGGTGTCACCCGCCATCGGATGGAAGAAATGCTTCATATGCCTGCGTAACTGATGGGTACGGCCTGTCTTAGGTTCAAGCTCAACCAAGGTATAGCGCGCCTCAGGATAGCGACCTATAGCAATAGGCAAAGTGACCTGGGCAACAGGCCAGTAATGAGAAACCGCCTCCTGAGCTTCTTTGTCTTGCGCCGCGCGAGGATCGTCATAGTCATCCACCTGAACATCCAGTGGATGATCAATCACACCGGCCTCATGCACATGCCCACGAACGATCGCCAGATAGGTTTTCTGCACTCTATGGGTAGTAAACTGCTCGCCCAGCGCACGTGCAATCTCGGAAGAAAGCGCAAACACCATCACCCCCGCCGTGGGCCGATCCAAGCGATGCACAGGAAAGACATGCTGCCCCAGCTGATCACGCAGCTTCTGCAGCACAAAGACCGTCTCCCCGGGAGAACGAAACGAGCGGTGTACCAGCATGTTTGCAGGCTTATAGATAACAACGAGATCGTTATCCTGGTAGAGAATGGGTAATGGCGTGGACATGGCAACACTCATGCTGGAAAACGCTGGCAGTCTAGGGAATTGAAATTAGCAGTCAACGCCACAATTTAGCATGGCAGAGTAAGTGAAATGACCAACAGGGGAACATCAGCCTTTGAAGACTGTCTGATTGTTAGACGTATCAGGGATAACCGCCCGTAGGAAGCCAGATGTTTTTTGCAAAGAAACGTTACGGACTTTTCGCCTTATTTCTTGCATAATTTCAGGAAGAACTGTAAAAGCTTTTTCTAATAAACGACTTACCAGATACTGACCACGAGGAAAGTGTATGCCTATTCGCTCTGTATCCAATACAGGCTCACACGAGTTATCGACAAGCGTCGCTAATAAGGTGATCCGGAATACGTACAGCCTGCTGTCCATGACACTGGTGTTCAGTGCCATCTGTGCGGCAGTTTCTACCACCCTGAATTTCGGCCTGCACCCACTGCTCAATCTGGTAGTGATGATTGGCCTGCTGTTTGCGATCCAGTGGCAGCGTAACTCCGTCATGGCGCTACCATTGACCTTCGCCTTCACCGGCTTCGCAGGCTTTACCCTCGGCCCGATTCTGAACATGTATCTGGCGATGGCTAATGGCGGCGAGATCATCATGACCGCATTAGGCCTGACCGGTATCATTTTCGCGGGACTGTCTTTCTATGCCATCACCACCCGCAAGGACTTCAGCTTCCTGCGCGGCTTCCTGTTTGTCGGTATTCTGGCATTGGTAGGCGTAAGCCTGATCGGCCTGTTTGTGGATCTGTCCGGTATTCAGTTGGCGATGGCCGCTGCAGCCGTTATCCTGTTCTCCGGATTCATTCTTTATGACACCAGCAACATGGTTCACGGTGGCGAAACCAACTATGTGCTGATGACCGTTAGCCTGTACCTGAACATCCTCAACCTCTTCACTGCACTTCTGCAGCTGGTTGGCGCTTTCAGCAACGACGACTGACGGCTAGCCCGACAGGATAAACCTTTGAAGTACGCAGTACTGATCAATGGCGCGCCCCTGGACTCCCAGGCGGCGCGCTCTGCTTTCTATTTCTGCCAGTCACTTTTGGCTCAGGGCCATGAGCTTTCTCGTGTGTTCTTTTACGGGCCAGCAATTCACACAGGCAATCGCTTTCGCGTCTCAGCTCAGGATGAAAGCAATCTGACCCATGACTGGCAGCAATTTGCCAAAGACACCCATACCGAACTGGTACTCTGCATTGCCGCTGCACAGCGCCGCGGAGTGATCTCAGACAGCGAAGCCGCCCGCCACGGCCTTGAAGGCGACTCCATGGCGGAGGGCTTCGTGCTGGGCGGGCTGGGCTTACTGGCCGAGGCATCCATCCTCGCCGATCGCGTGGTGACATTTAATGGCTGAAGCAATCATGACCCATCCCGGGACAGCAGCGCCCACGCTCCCCGGGAACGCCTTCGCACTGGTCTTACGCCATGGGCCTCTGGCATCACAACACGCACGGGAAAGTATCGAAGCGGCATTAGCGCTGGCCGCCTTTGGACAGGATGTCATTCTGATATTTCTGGACGATGGCGTATTTCAGCTACTGCCAGATCAGAATGCCGGTGCAATCGCAGGCAAACAGATTTCGTCCATGCTGAATGCACTGGAGCTCTACGATATCGAGCATGTATTTGTGGAAACAGAAAGCCTCGCCGAACGAGGTCTTGAGAGTCACTCACTCGCCATCGAAGTGACCCGAGTTAGTCGCTGCCATTTAGCGGCGTTGCTTAAACAAGCTCGCCACCTGATTAGCGTGTAGAACAGACTATGCTGCATATTCTCCATCGATCGCCGCAAAGCGGTGACTTTAAGGCCTGCCTCGGGCGTATTGATCCCGCTACCGATGACATTCTGCTGATTGCCGATGCGGTCTACGCTGTACTCACGCTAAACATGCCAGAAGGCATCAGTCTGTATGCTCTGGAAAGAGACCTCAAAGCCCGTGGAGTGACAGCCAATGCCGCTGTTATGGTGATTGATGATGCAGGTTTTGTCGCTTTGACAGAAAAACACAGCAGCAGTCTGAGCTGGTAGGATCTGTTTTTACCTGCCTGGCACTGTCGATTTTGAACAGGATTTCTTATGAGCCAACACCCTGCCCTGGACCCTGAAGGCTACCTAGTGGATTTAGCGGACTGGAATGAGAACACGGCAGAATGGCTGGCCGCACAGGAAAATATCAGCCTGACGCCAGCACATTGGGAAATCCTGCACCTGCTTCGCGACTTTTATCGTGAATTTGGCCTGTCTCCTGCGACGCGTCCACTGATCAAAACCATCGGCCAGCGGCTGGGAAAAGACAAAGGCAACAGTCTCTATGTCATGAAACTTTTCCCTGAGAGCCCCGCCAAACTTGCGGCTAAACTCGCGGGGCTGCCCAAGCCGACAAACTGCCTCTAAGCCCCTTGTCTCTGGAGCCGAGCAGCTCCACAAACCCGTTATGATTTTTGCTAAGCGACTCGATACTCCCGCTCATCAGCAAGATCACGAAAACTCATCAAAAAACTCGACTCTTTGCATTGAATTGCGGTGTATAACCCTTATAGTGCCGCCTTGAGAACCGCTCACTTTTTATCCATCCTGGTAACCCCGCAATGGCTTTGGCATCCCTCTCTGGCGTCATCACGCCGCTTTTCAGTCTGGTCATTTTTACCCTTGGCCACGGCCTGCTAACCACCCTTCTTACTCTGCGTTTGTCTGCGGAGCATGCCTCTCCGACGCAGATCGGTCTGGTTTCTGCGGCTTACTTTGCCGGGCTATTCTTTGGCTCCTTCATCAATGCCCGCATTATTCTGCGGGTTGGTCATATCCGTGCCTACTCAGCGTATGCCTCCATTCTTGCAAGCCTGGCAGTTCTGCATGGCCTAATTGTGGATGCCCATGTATGGATCGGTTTGCGCTTTCTGGGAGGCTTGGCGACCAGCGGCCTCTTTGTGGTGATTGAATCCTGGCTGCTGGTCTCCAGCACTGCCAAAACCCGCGGACAAGTGCTCGCGGTCTACATGATTCTGCTGTACGGCGCCCTGGCTATTGCCCAGCTACTCCTGAAGCTGATTGATCCCATGGTATTGGCGCCCTTCGCCATGACCGCCATTGCAGCGTCTCTCTCCGTGGTCCCACTATCGCTAACCCGCGTTTCCAGCCCACAACTGGAAACAACACAGGGTCTGAATATCTTTCAACTGGTTAAACTTACCCCTTCCGGTACCTTTGGCAGCTTCACCTCTGGGATGATCATTGGCACGGTTTATGGTCTGTTGCCGCTTTTCTTTACCGAGTCAGGAGCTGATATTTCGACGGTTGCAAATCTGATGGCAGTGGTAATTTTCGGCGGGATGACGCTTCAGTATCCGGTAGGCAAACTCTCCGACAAGCTTGATCGTCGTATTGTCCTGCTCCTGCTGTGCGTTGCGATCACCCTGACCAGCGCGACAGTTATCATTTCCAATGGCAACACGGCCTTTAATCTGCAGACGATTCTGATTTTCCTGTTTGGAGGCCTGAGTTTCGCGCTCTACCCTATCGCCCTCAGCCATGCCTGCGACGAACTCAATCCTGATCAGGTAATCAGTGCTAACCAGGGACTGATGCTGGCTTACAGTTTGGGGGCCGTCATAGGCCCACTCATTGCCCCTCTGGTAATGAAGCTTCTTGGCTCTCAGGGGCTGTTTGTCTATTTCGGCGTAACCAGCGCGCTGCTGGCGGTGTATCTGAGCTATCGCAAGCGTGTACGAGCGCCGGTTCCACTGGAAGAACATCAGAACTACACCCCTGTACCGCCGAACACGACCGTCACAGCCGAGCTGGACCCTCGTGCGGATGTGAATCAGTTCGATGAGCCGGAAAATGCCGATGACTTTGTGCATGACCCTGTTCCCATGGAGCAAGTCACTGACGCTATGCCGGACGAAGTTCAGGCTATGGAGGAACAGCTGGCAGAAGCTCAGCAACTGCAGGAAGCTGAAACGGAAAAAGCGGAGCAAACAACCGCAAGCACGGAGCAATTCGAAAGTTTCCGAGAGCATCGCTAGCCGATGCTCTAATCACTTGTCTCAGGTCAATAGGCTGAGCTTGAGACTGCCCAGCTTTGTCATTACATCCATGTCATTAGAAGTAATAAATTATTGATAGCAGGAGCTTCATAGAGTCTGGCTATCAACATCGTAGAGAGATATCACTGTTCAATAAGGTGGCCTGTTGCGACACTGAATCTATCGAAAGACGCGCTGATGACGTCTGGATTCAACACCGTGAATAGTCACCCGGCGATATCTCAAATGACTTTTTAGCAGGTCAAGATTGCTTCCGGGATTTGAGGAGATAGACATGGATAAGATGGAACAAATCAATATCGGTATCAGTGACAAAGATCGTGAAGCCATTGCTCAGGGCTTGGCCCGCTTACTGGCTGACAGCTACACCCTGTATTTGCAGACCCATAACTTCCACTGGAACGTCACAGGGCCGCAATTTCGTACCCTGCACCTGATGTTTGAAGAGCAGTACACCGAACTGGCGACCGCCGTTGATGATATTGCTGAACGTATTCGCTCTCTTGGCATGCGTGCACCGGGGACTTACAAAGAATTCAGCCAGCTGACCAGCGTAGAAGAACGTGACGATGTTACCGATTCCCGCGAGATGGTTCAGCTGCTGGTCAAAGGCCACGAAACAGTGGTCCGCACTTGCCGCGCTGTACTGCCGATAGCGCAGGAAGCTGCTGATGAAGCCTCTGCCGATGTTCTGATTGGCCGTATGGCTCTGCATGAAAAAACCGCATGGATGCTACGCGCGCTGCTGGAAGACTAAGCCCTGTTCAGCATGCTCTGAAAGCCAAGCGCGTATTCGCATACATCAACAAAAAGCCGGTCAAATGACTGGCTTTTTTATTCTGATGAACAGGGTCTACAGAAAGCTCAGCCGTTCAGGCGGGGACAGTCTCGGTAGAAACGCGTCATCATGCGATACAGGTACCAGGCATCCTGACTTCCCGCCAGCTCTCGGATAGAGTGCATCGCAAAGGTCGGTACGCCGACATCAACCGTATGTAATCCCGTATTGGTCGCCGTAATAGGGCCGATAGTCGAGCCACAGGCCATATCACTTCGAACCACAAACGCCTGCACGGGAACATCCTCCAGCAGAGCCAGCTCACGCAGCACCGCACTGCTTTCGCTGGTAGTGGCATAGCGCTGATTATTGTTAATTTTGATAACAGGGCCGCGGTTCAGCAACGGGCCGTGGTTGGCATCATGACGATCCGCATAATTAGGATGAATCCCATGAGCATTATCAGCAGACACCAGCAATGAGCGATTAATCACACGTGTCCGCGTCTCGCTATCAGGGAACATGCGGCTGAGCACATCCATCAGGAACGGGCCTTCAGCACCACAGGCCGAGGCACTACCCACTTCCTCATGATCAGTACAGATCAGCAAACTGCCGGGCGCCTGATCCTCAAGCAAGGCTTGCAGACCAATCCAGCAACTGAGCAGATTGTCCAAGCGGGCACTGGCGATGAAGTCGTCTCTAACACCAATAAGCGCAGGAGCCTGGACATCATAGAAACACAATTCGAAGTCATGGATTTTTTCCATGTCACCAACGAGCTGCTGCTCCAGCATCCATGACTTTAGCCAGACACGAAAGTCAAACTTTTCGCCTTCCGCTTCCTGCCAAAGGATGGGCGGCAGATGCAGCTGAGCATTAATGCTGCGCTGCTTATTTACCTCACGATCCAGATGAATCGCCAGGCTCGGGATAATAGCGACCGCCTTTTTCATATCGATCAGGCAAGAGGCAAGCTCACCTTTGTCGGTGCGATAGGTAACACGACCTGCCAGCGACAAGTCACGGTCAAACCAGGGGTTTTGCAGAACGCCACCGTAAACCTCCACCCCCACCTGAGCATAACTGTGCCGGTGCAGTTCAGGCTGCGGCTTTACTTTAAGGCAAGGGCTGTCCGTATGCGCCCCAACAAGCTGAACGCCCTTTTCCAGCGCCTGCGCTTCGGTTGGCTGAGTGAAAGCAATAATGGAAGAACCGCTACGGGTAACGTAATAAGATTTCCCCGGTTCAAGTTGCCAGGCATCTTTCTCGTTAAGTGGAAGATAACCCGCCTTCGCAAGGCGAGTCTGCATACTTTCGACGGCATGATAAGGCGTCGGCGAAGCCTGGAGAAAATCCAGCAACCCCGCATTGAAGTCTCTTACTGATTGCATACACTACCTTGAATATGTTGTAACAAGCACACCCTAACACAGGCCGTGTCTTCATATAATTCTATGGTACTATCCTGAAATACTGCCAGCCCCGGCTTATTAAGGCCGTGTGCGAGGCATCCGGGCCTGCCCGCCTCATTCGGTATTCACGGAAACTTTTTGGCTGACCGAAGGTCATACACTCTACGTTTCAAAGGCAAAGGAATCCGCTACATGCTCCGCCTGACCGCAATATCCGTCGGCCTCGCCTTCGCTCTTTCCTGCGGAGGAGTCAGTGCCAGCATCGCTGACCCCTCTCTGAATTATGATCCTGCCAAGGATGTGCTGCAGCCTGATGCAGACCATGCCAGCCTGAGCAAAACCATTGTAACGGCGCTCACGGACAATCATTACCAGACATTACCGGTCGACAACAAACTGTCCGGTGAAATGCTGGATCGCTATCTGGATGATCTTGATCCCACCCATTCCCTGTTCCTGACCACCGATATCGAAATTCTGCACAAGAACCTGAAGGATCAGCTGGATGATCAGCTGAAGTCAGGCAAGCTTAAAGATGCTTTTGATATCTTTAATGCCGCTCAGCGTCGCCGCTTTGAGCGCATGAATTATCAGCTGGACCTGCTGGCTAAAGGACCAGAAGCTTACGAGCTTAACAAGCACGAAGAAATGCTGACGGACCGCAAGAAAGCACCTTGGCCTGCCGATGAAGCAGCCCTTCATGATCTGTGGCGTAAACAGATGAAGAGCAGCGTGCTCAGCCTGATGCTGACGGATAAAACCGAAGAGGAAGCGACTCAGACTCTGGAGCGCCGCTTTACCAACCAGATCAAACGCCTGCGTCAGACCAACAATGAGGATGCGTTCCAGATCTACATGAACGCGTTTGCGGAGCTGCACGATCCTCACACCCAGTACTTCTCGCCGCAGACCTCTGAAAACTTCAACATCAACATGAGTCTGTCCCTCGAAGGGATCGGTGCAGTACTGCAGTCTGAAGACGAACAGACCAAAGTGGTGCGCCTGGTTGCCGGAGGCCCCGCAGAAAAATCCAAACAGCTGAATCCTGCTGACATTATCGTCGGTGTAGCTCAGGGTGATGACGGTGAGATGGTCGATGTCGTGGGCTGGCGTCTGGATGAAGTGGTCGACAAGATTCGTGGTCCCAAAGACAGCGTTGTCCGCCTGCAGATCATCCCCGCCGGGTCTGCTGACAAGAAAACCAAAATCGTTCGTTTAGTTCGTAACAAGGTCAAACTGGAAGATCAGGCTGCCAAGAAGAAGGTCATCGATATTCCTCAGGCAGATGGCAAAGCGCCAATGCACGTGGGCGTTATCACCCTGCCTACCTTCTACATGGACTTCCAGGCCGCGCAGAATGGTGATCCGAACTACAAGAGCACCAGCCGTGACGTTGCCAAGCTGATTGAAGAGCTGAAAAAAGACGACATCAAAGGTCTGATTCTGGACCTGCGTAACGATGGCGGCGGCTCATTACAGGAAGCCAACAAACTGATCGGTCTGTTTATTCGTCAGGGACCGACTGTTCAGGTTCGCGATGCCAAGGGTCGTGTGAATATCCTCGGTGATTCCGATCCCAGCGTTGCCTATGATGGTCCGCTGATTGTGCTGGTAAACCGCTTGAGTGCTTCGGCTTCAGAGATTTTCGCCGGTGCCATGCAGGATTATGGTCGCGCATTGATCGTTGGTTCACAGACCTTCGGCAAAGGAACCGTTCAAACCGTGCTGCCTCTGCCTTCAGGCCAGCTGAAGCTGACTCAGGCCAAGTTCTATCGTATCTCTGGTCAGAGCACGCAGCATAAAGGCGTTGTACCTGATATCAGCTTCCCCACCCTGATTGATAACGATCAGATTGGCGAAAGTGCGCTGGATCACGCACTACCCTGGGATAAAGTACGTCCGCTGCGCTATCCGCTGTACGGTGACTACGGCTTTATCCTGGATGAGCTGCGCCAGCGTCATCTGGAGCGTACCGGTAACGATCCTGATTTTGACTACATGGTTAACCTCATGAAGCGCCAGACCGCACTTCGCAAGGAAACCACCACACCTTTGTGGCTGGATGCACTGAAATCTGAGCGTGAGAAGAATGAAGCCTGGGATCTTCAGCAGGAAAACATCCGTCGTAAGGCCAAAGGCGAAGAGCCTCTGACCAACTTTGAGCAGATCGAACAGCTCAATAAGGAAGACGGCATGGATGATCCTATCCTGACCGAAACCGGTAAAGTCATGAGTGACATGGTTCAGCTTTCCGCCAAGGAAAAAGAGAAAGAATAATCGCTCTGTGCTGATGAATAAAAAACGCCCTTCGGGGCGTTTTTTTATGTGCGCTATCAAGAGACCAAGTGACGCTATCCAGGCAGTCGGAAGAAATCGATAAACACCCTCAAGGCGGGTGGCACATGCCGGTGGCCAAGGTAATAGATAAAGTTGGCTGGTAACTCGATCGACTGCTCTTCAAAAAGCCGGACCAGCTGTTGCTGCGCCAGTGCATCCTTCGCCTGATTCTCCGTAAGACAGGCAATACCGCATCCGGAGATCACCGCCTGCAGCAGCATATCACTGTCATTAAATACGAGCTGCGAAGGCACCTCGACCTGAAACGTCCGCTCACCCTCTTTGAATGGCCAGTTAAATAAGGCCCCCGAAGTACCAAAGCGGTAATTCATACAACGATGGCGCGTTAACTCATGTGGCGTCTTAGGCCACCCCGCCAGCTCCAGATAAGTCGGAGAAGCAACAATGGCTAAGGATACCGGCTTATCAATAGGCACCGCGATCATGTCTGGTGCCAGTGACTCACTGCGCCGAATACCGGCATCGAAGCCGGTTTTTACAAAGTCGACCAGGCCATCCTCAATCTGAATTTCCAGCGTGATGTTGGGGTAAGCCGCCTGAAACGCCTTAAGCCTCGGCATTAGGGTATAGAGTACCGCCACCCGATGGCTGGTAATACGCACTCGGCCTGACGTTTGGGTTTGCCGGGTGTCAATATCCTCCAGTGCCTGATTCAGGCTTTGAACCGCAGGAGTTAAAGCCGTCAGTAGCGCCTGCCCGACCTCAGTCGGAGCAATGCTTCGTGTTGAGCGGTGTAAAAGCCGCGTATTCAACCTGGCTTCAAGCTTTTTGATCAGATGGCTGATGGCTGACGGACTCAGCCCCAGTAAGCGCGATGCCGCCGTAAAGCTGCCCTGCTCACAGACATGGGCAAAAACAATCAGGTCATTCCAGTTCTCACGCAGCATTTGTGAATTACGCTCACTAGTCTTTCGAATATTTATTGGATAATCATTAACAATCCTAGCGCCTATGATGACTTCTGCCCAACTGAACTAACGCCGCAGACGCGCAGGCAGGAGATTTCCATGCAGCTTGATCATTACCGCCCGTTTGGCCATTCAGGTCTTATTGTCAGCCCGCTGGCCCTTGGCACCATGACATTCGGCACGCAGCGTTGGGGTGCTGATACCGAAGCCTCCCGAGCTATTTTTGACAGCTATGTAGAACAAGGCGGCAACTTTATTGATACCGCCAACATTTATTCGGGAGGCCAGAGTGAAACTCTGGTGGGAGAGTTCACAAGAACTCGTAATCTCCGGAATCAGCTGGTGATCGCCACCAAGTCAGCCTTCGCCTGGTCGGACCATCCTCACGCTGGCGGAAATGGCGCCAAGGCCATTCACACAGCTGTCGAGCAGTCCCTGCAGAGATTGCAGACGGATTACATTGATCTTTACTGGCTACACGTTTGGGATCGCATTACTCCGCCCGAAGAAGTTTTACAGACCATGTCTCAGCTGGTACGTGCCGGCAAGATTCGCTATTGGGGGATATCCAATGCCCCCGCCTGGTATATCGCCACGATAGTGACGTTGGCCAGAACTCAGGGGTTGATCGCGCCCATCGCTCTGCAGTTCGAATACTCTCTTGCCGAGCGCGGCATTGAAGCAGAACACTTGCCATTGGCCTATACACAGCGACTGGCGATGCAACCATGGAGCCCACTCGCAGGGGGCTTTCTTACCGGGAAATATGATCGTAAAGATCCGGCCAATGTCGCTGGTCAGCGCGGCCACAGTCTTCCGGATGGCGGTCAGGATAGCGGCACCAGTAAGAACAGGCTCTCCGGCAGCAATCCCTTTGGCGACAGCAAGTTCACCGAACGCAACTGGGCCATACTGAAGGAAATTAAAAAGGTTGCCACCGAGCTTGAGGTGCCCTGCTCTCAGGTTGCACTGAGTTGGCTGGTACAACGCCCAACGGTAGCAGGCACACTGATTGGCGTCAGTAAACTCGGCCAACTGCAAGACAACCTAAAAGCCCTGGCAGTCAAACTCCATCCCCAACACTTACAGGCGCTGGATGCGATCAGTGCTCCCATGCCTCCGTATCCAGCCAATCTTTTTAGTGACTTTGTCGGAAAGTTAGCCTTCGGTGGCCACCTGATTAAACCAGGTTATGAATAAGCGATGACCACTAGCCTGCGACCAATAAAAAACGCCCTCACGGGCGTTTTCTTAAAACCTGAGGTCTGGTCTTAGCTCGCTGCCTTTCGATTACTCGCATGAATGAAATACAGTGCGGCGCCAAGACAGATCACCGCGCCAATGCGTGTGGGAGAAAACTCGATTGCGCTGTTACCCAACCAACCAAAGTTATCGATCAGCAAGCTCATGAGTAGCTGCCCGAAGATAACGGCAACCGTCGCAACAGCATTACCAATACGCTGCACCGCCAGCACCATGATGACAATATAGGGCACGCCACAAAGAGCCCCCAGCAACTGCCACTTGGGAACATCCATCAGGGTCAGGCGCTGTGCCGGCTCGAAGAAAAAGATCAGCAATGCGGTGACCAGCGCACCGACCGAGAAGGTCAGAAAGGCACTTCGAAATACGCCTAGCTGGCTACCAAGCGTGCCATTGACTGCCGCCTGAACACTCAGGGTCGCACCGCCAATAACAGCAAGAAGAATCATCAGTATCGTCATCGTGTATTCCCCTTAGCCCTGCGCCATTAATACAAGCGCCGCGATAATGAAGAGCAGCGCAATGACCCGTTGAGAAGAAATCGGACGCTTTTGCGTACCCAACCAGCCGAAATGATCAATCATCAGGCTCTTGCTCACCTGCCCCGCCAGAATACCAATCATGGTCATGGCAATACCGATGGTGGGCGTCGTAAGCGTAAGGATGACCACGTAAACCGGGCCAAGAATTCCTCCCGTTAAAGTCCAGCCTGGCTGACTGAAAAAAGAGGGACTTTGCCGGGGGCTAAAAAACAGCATCAGTAAAAACGTCAGCGCAGCGCCTACCCCAAAAATACTCAAGGTAGCCCATAAACCACCCACTTCCTCACCCAAGGGGCCAAGTAGCCCCGCTTCCACAGAAAGGCCAGCCCCTCCCATCACCACGAGTCCGATTAGTAGCCACTGCATCACCGCCTCCTTTTTTGAAGCGCACAAGACTACGCTGGAGGCGATTTCCAATAAATGGGACAATCCTGCAAACACCTATGCGGAATCTGCACAAATGAGCACACTGGATAACGTCAACCTGCGCTCGCTGCGCTTCTTTATCGCGGTATGTGACTGCCTGAGCTATTCCGAAGTGGCCCGACGAGAAAATGTGTCGCCGTCGATGATTTCCCGGGTGATTCGTCAGCTGGAAGACAGCCTCGGCCAGCAACTGTTCTACCGTAATACCCGAGCGCTGATGCCGACCGAAGCAGCGCGCTTATTGATTGATCCTGCCCGTGACATGCTTGCCCGTTTTGATCATGCCCAACAACATCTGGCGCAACGCTCACAATCCCCTTCAGGCATCATCCGGCTCAACGCGCCTGTGTATTTTGGCCAGCGCCACATAGCGCCGTGGTTACCCACGCTACTGGAGCGCTATCCCAAGCTACAGATAGAGCTGAGCCTGACGGATGACTTTATTGACCCTCACAGCCAGGCCGCCGATCTGATTTTTCGCATCGCAACACCAGAAGACTCCAGCTTGCAGGGACGAGTGATCAGTCCACAGCGTTACTTTCTGGCCGCCACAGCGGATTATCTCGCGCGGGCAGGAATACCAGTCCACCCACAGGAGTTGCAGCAGCATCACTGCCTTGTCTATGGAGGCTCATCAGGTCGAAATCGCTGGCTCTACCGTCATGGCCAGGGAGGCTGGCATCAACAACAAGTCACTCCTGCCATGCTTTCCAACGATGCACAAAGCCTGCTGGTCGCCGCCTTGAACCATGCAGGTGTAGTGCTTTTCCCGGATTGGCTGATTGGCGAATATCTCAAGGAAGGCAAGCTGACCGCCCTACTGCCTGAATATGATGTCGCCATTGGCAAGACCCCACAAAGCCTGAGCCTGATCTATCCGAATACGCATCTTCCTTCACTGAATGTTCGAACAGTGATCGACTTCTTTGTTGAGGTATTTGGCACGCCCCCTTACTGGAGCTATGAAAGTGATCAGCCCATAAAAAAACGCCCCTGAGGGCGTTTCTTCATTCAACCTGCGATCATACAGGCCGTTTGGCCAGCATCGCCCACACACCAGCACAGGAAAGCAGGCTGCCGCCTGTCAGGTGAAAGCCACGCTGAGCCCGAGGCGAGGAAAGTAGCTTCCGGGCGGAACCGGCGAAGATCGCATAAAGACTGGTATTGAGCATCGCCAGGGTGACAAAGGTCGCCGCCAGCAGGAAAAGTTGAGGCGTCGCTGGATGGTCACTGCTCACAAACTGGGGCAAAAACGCTACAAAGAATACGATGCCTTTAGGATTCAGCGCCGTCACCATGTAAGTGTTAGCAAATAGCCGCCACCAGGAGGCAGGGGCTTTCGGCGCAAAGACCTGAGTGGGCGACACCCCTGCACGCAGCATTTTAATGCCCAAAAACAGCAGATACATCCCGCCGATGATCTTTACCACGGTAAACCAGAAAGCGGACACCTTAAGCAATGCACCCAAACCCAGCAATGAGACCGCCAGTGCCGTTGCGTCTCCCAGCATCACCGCCGCAATCAGCGGAAGATTGGCACGACGCCCGTGGGTCATTGAATAACTAATGACCGCCAGAATGGTGGGCCCCGGAATCATCAGTAGTACCGAAGCGGCAGCAACAAAGGCCAGCCAGTGCTCAAGTGACATGCTTCTCTCTCCTGCATGTAGGGATCATCAAGGATACCGATGAATCCATTACGCCACGCCCGAGTCAATCCACTCCTTGATGGAATGTTAAACATCCTCAGTCGTAGCGCTATCCAAAGGCTGCATGTGCTTACATTCAGGATAATTGCTGCAGCCCAAAAACTGATTACCCGCATTCTTACCTTTGCGCGCAGTCCTCAACACCATGAGGGAGCCACAGGCCTCACAAAGCACATCATGATGATCATCTAACGGCTCAGGATTGAGGTAAGCACCCAGCAAATCCTTCACCTCCTGAAGCTGATAACCCTGCCTGGCAGGAACTTCGATCAAGTCCAGATCGGCGCTGGCACAGGCAGCACGCAGAAAGGCATCACGCTCTTGTCGCTGTGTGTTCTCATGGGACTTATCATTGAGCTCGATGGCACAGAGCACACTTAAGTCATCGGCACGACAGAGCACAAAATCGAAGTGCTTGGCAGCAATGCTGTTGAAAGCGATCTTCCAGCGGCGGCGGTCAGGCGTCTTCTGCGGCAGAATGACATCCGCCACCCGCACCTTAGACAACACCAAGACTTCCTCACCCACAACAGCATGAAGCACGCCGAGAAAGGAGCGCTCTGCAGGTGTGACAATGCGCTCAATTTTCTGGTAGCCAAGAAAACTCTCTTCACTCGTATTCTCTGTCGACTCATCGGGCAGCGGCTCCACCAGACGCTTACCTTTACCCTGGCCACGCCACCAGAACAATAACCCCACTATCACCACAGCAAGAATCAGCAATTGCATCGTAAAGTTCTCTTTAATTAATCAATACGCTTTGTTTAAACAGCAGCCAGAGAGGAAAGCTGATTGCCAACGCGAGAATCAGCGAAAAAGACAGGTCTTTATAAATACCCGGACGCTCTGGGGTAAATCCACAATAGAACAATAGATAAACGCAGACTCCCAGAACGAGAGGAATCCCCGGGTAGAGCACAAACAACCCCATCATCAATGCCGTCATGCCAACAACGAGTAAACCGAAAGCACTTTTGCGCGAAGCTGAAGCTTTGCCGTAACTCTTCTCGTGACGCTGCCGTGAAAAACGAGCCAGTGTAAAAACCGCTAACCCGCCCAAGAGAACGGCAATAAATGGCATCATTATGAGCCCCCTTGAACACTCTCTACGCCAGCAAACTCTGCATCAGCGACTCCAGCCAATAATAGCCCTTAGAAGTAAAGGTCCAACCAAAGGCTCCGAGGTTAATGACGATGCAGCCCCACAGCGTCGCCTTGAAACTGCCCTTTTTCGATTTGTGACGCAGCATCTGCTGGGCGAAGAGCGCACCTGGCCAGCCGCAGAATAATGAGAACAGCTGAAGGGTACTTTCCGGTGTCCGCCATGCTCCTCTCTTCGCTGCGTGCTTATCCTGAGCGAAAAAGGCAAAGGTGACGATACTCATCAAAAGATACGCGGGAATCCAGAGCCAGGATTGTTTCCCCAGTACAACCAGCACAATCACCGCCAGCATAAATAGCACGGCAAAGCCCATTTGCCAGGGCAGGCCAGCAGCGGATTCGAGGGTCACATTCACCGCATTGGCTCGCCCTTTCTCATCATCACGAATAAAGAAGCTGACCTTGTCATTCACTTTCGGGCGCCGGCTTCGTTCTTTAATCGCGGAGATATGCAGAAAAATGCGACGTTCACCGGTCGTCGCGTCGATAAAGCCATAGCCCTTGGCATCATTCCATTCGACAATCTGACCTTCCATTCAACCTCCTTGCCTGACAGATAAAAAACGACAGCTATTGGAGTACTCGCCGCTCAGCCTGAAGATTGCTGATATGCAGCTCATCGGTCTCATAGCTTTCTTTAAGGCGGCTGAATTGCAGCCTGCCAAGACAGAATTGCACCCGATTAATGCTCATTACTTCCTTTTCACGCGAGCGTAAATAGTTTTTCAATTCATGGGTATAAAACACATTAAGTGGTTTGCCACCGCGAAATTTGGCACTTCCGGAAAAGACGACCAGTGAAACAATCTGCTCTGGAGGAAGAAAGTCAAAAAGCTGCTGAATGGCTTTTACATGCCGGTAATTCTGCCGAATCGGATTCTGAAAGGGCGTGCGCTTCTTGTTGAGCACCTGTGTCCAGCGGGCATCGTGCTCCTGAGCAAAAATCCAGCCGCTGTAGTGCTTGGACTCGATGACAAAGATGCCGTAAGGAGAAATAAGCACATGATCAATCTGCGTGGTTTTACCGTTCGCAAGCTCAAGGGTGATGTTGTTGACCAGCACCTCTCTGGAGCGGTCAATCCAGGATTCGACCTGATTAGCGACGAGCTGCTCTTCCGCGCGAATACGGTATTTCCTGCGCAGGCTACCTAAGTAAAACCCCAGAATAAAAACCAGTAACCAGCCCAACCACGTCATTAACGTCGCGCTCCCTCGCTATCGCAGTATCCATCCCACGGCCGTATAAAGTCTGCCTGTATATAACCATAAAAAAACCGCGACAAGCGCGGTTTTTCTTTTCCCTCATCAGCCTCAGGGCTTAAGCATTGAGACTTCAGGGCGGGGCTTGAGAGGTGAGGAACTGCCGGGGTGCAATCCACACTCACGCAGCTCTTCATTTTCCCACCACCAGCGACCGGAGCGAACATCCTCCCCCATGGTCACGGAGCGTGTGCAGGGTGCACAGCCGATACTGGGGTAATGACGATCATGCAGCTGGTTATAAGGCACATCAAAGGCACGAATATAGGCCCAGACTTCTTTTTCCGTCCAGTCCGCCAGCGGGTTCAGCTTGTCCATATCGTTGCCCAGGTCACGCTCGGTGAAGGCAACGTTATCACGGGTCACCGACTGCTCCCGACGAATACCCGTGATCCAGGCATCGTGTCCCGACAAGGCACGCTTGAGAGGTTTCACCTTACGCACGAAGCAGCAGCCCTTGCGCAGCTCAACGCTCTCGTAAAAGGCATTAATGCCGTTCTCACTGACATAAGCCTCTACATCGGCCGCTTCAGGGTAGTACACCTGAATGCTGCAGCTCAGTTTCTGCTGGATATCCGCCAGTAGCGTCAGCGTCTCTTCCGGCAAGCGGCCAGTATCCAGACAGAACATGCTGATGGCAGGTGCCTTTGTGGCGATCAGATGGGTCAGCACCACATCTTCTGCGCCCAGAGAATTGGCAAAGGTGACGCGCTCGTATTTACCTGCTGCTTCTTGCAGCAGAGCAATGCTGTGGTCGATCTTGGCCTGGAGCTCAGGACTGATGTCGCTCATGATCAAAGCCTCACGCTAATCGGTTAGAAACGACGCGACCGGAAGGGCCGCGCCGATAACTGCTTGCCGAAGACGCCCAACACCAATATTAGCGATGGGCTTAAAGCACCGGTGAATCAGGCGCTCTGACGGCGAAACAGCGGACGGGGATCATAAGCGCCCCCTTGATAGTCGACAGAAATGTCGTCGAATGCAGCCAGTACTTCAGGCTTGAAGCGTTCTTCCGGGATCAGGAAGGTATCGAAACCGCACCGTGCCATGTATTCCAGACGGTCGCGGGAAACATCACCTACCGCACGGATTTCACCGGTGTAACCCAGGCGTTCACGCAGCATACGAGCATGGGTAAATCCACGCCCGTCAGTAAATGCCGGGAAGTTAATGGCCACCAGAGGAGCGTTTTTCAGTGCATCCGCATGAGCCAGAACATCATCGTCCGGTGCAATCACAGGGGCAACATCGCCGCCGGTGGCATCCAGATAGCGCGCCAGCGGCACCAGTACTTTTGATGATGGCAGCTCGGCATCCTGTTCCAGCAGCAGCGTCCACTCGTCACTGACGACGACAGCGCCTTCAGCAGTATTACGAATGAGTGGCATATACGCGCTCCTTAAAGGGTTGCACACCGACACGACGTACGGTGTCGAGGAAGGATTCTTCATCGGACTCACGCTCAGCAACGTAAGTCTCCAGCAGCTTGACCATCGTCTCAGGAACGTCGTCCTGATGAACGGCTTTACCGATCACCTTACCGAGGCTGGCATCTTCATAGCCACTACCACCGATGGTGATCTGATACCACTGCTCACCTTTCTTATCGACGCCAAGGATACCGATGTTGCCAACGTGGTGATGACCACAAGCATTCATACAGCCCGACATATTGAGGCTGATGTCACCGAGATCATGCACGTAGTCCAGTTGCTCCAGGCGCTGGTTAATCGCTTCCGCCACTGGGATGGTCTGAGCATTGGCCAGAGAGCAGAAATCAAAACCGGGGCAGCAGATCATGTCGGTGACGGTGCCTACGTTAGGACGGGCAACATCCAGCTCAACCGCTTTCTGCCAGACCGCAAACAGATCTTTCTCGGTGACATCAGCCAATACCAGATTCTGGTCGTGGGTGACGCGCAGCTCACCAAAACTGAAGCTGTCGGCCATATCAGCAATAGCATCCATTTGCGCATCAGTGACATCGCCAGGCGCGCGCAGCAAAGGCTTCAGAGACAGGACAACAATGCGATAGCCGTCAACTTTATGCTCACGGGTATTACGCTCGTACCAAACGCGGAAATCATCATTACCGGCCAGTTGCTGCGCCAGTTCGTCTGATTTCGCTGATACAGACTGATAATCCGGTGCGGTAAAGTGGCTTTGCAAACGAACGACTTCGTTCTCATCCAGTGTCAGCGGGCCATCTTTAGTATGAACCCACTCGGCATCCACCATCTCGCGGAAAGCATCAATACCGACAGCATTGACCAGAATCTTGATACGTGCCTTGTACTTGTTGTCACGGCGACCGTGCAGGTTGTAGACACGCAGAATGGATTCGAGATAAGACAGCAGATGCTTTTTCTCAAGCCAGGGGCAAATGACCTGACCGATAAAGGGAGTACGACCAAGACCGCCGCCCACCATCACCTGGAAGCCAACTTCGCCCTGCTCGTTCTTCAGCATATGCAGACCGATGTCATGCACTTGCGTGGCGGCACGATCGCGCTCGGAAGCAGTCACAGCAATCTTGAACTTACGTGGCAGATAAGCAAACTCGGGGTGCAGTGTGGACCACTGGCGGATCAACTCACACCAGGGGCGTGGGTCTTCCACTTCACCGGCAATAACGCCGGCGTACTGGTCCGTGGTGGTGTTACGAATGCAGTTACCACTGGTCTGAATGGCGTGCATCTGCACTTCTGCCAGTTCAGCCAGAATGTCAGGCACCGACTCCAGCGTCGGCCAGTTGAACTGGATATTCTGACGGGTAGTAAAGTGGCCGTAGTTGCGGTCGTAGGCACGGGAGATGTGCGCCAGCTTGCGAAGCTGGTTTGACGACAGCAAGCCGTAAGGAATGGCAACTCGCAGCATGGGAGCGTAACGCTGAATGTACAGGCCATTCATCAAACGCAGTGCGCGGAACTCTTCGTCGGGAATCTCGCCTGCCAGAAAGCGGCGTGTCTGGTCACGAAACTGCGCGACACGCTCATCGACCAGGCGCTGGTCATAGTCGTTATAAACGTACATGGGACTGGTTCACACTCGGATTCACGGTTTGTTGAGAAGTCCACCCACCCCGCGGGAAGGCGCTTCCACTCATTCTTTAACGATCTTGGCGTTAACGATTTTTACTCTCGAACAAGGCCAAAGCATTACCTCTGACTCTATATCACTGATGGCCCGAGTCAGGCCCGAAAACAAGCAAACAGCTTCGCTTTCACCTGTTTTCTGATCATCTTCACAGTTCTGGAGTTGAGTCCCGTAGCAAAACGCGCCTCGGGCTCATCCTTATTTATCACCGGGTGATCTGCTCCCCAGTGTAGTAATTCTGCTGTGTTCCCGTCTATTCATCAGGAAGCGAAAGCCGCATTAAAAGAGCGTTCCAACCGCCTCCCGAAGCCATCCTTCGGAACACTTCACCCTGCGTAACGCATGGGTTTAGCAGCTTCGCAGTGTAAAAGACCGGTCATATAACTCAAAAGAATAATTTTTCATTTCCATAGCGCTTTAGATTATTTTGATCAGTCTCTTCGTTCTGCGGCGGTTGTTGTATCAGGTCGACTGATAAACCGCATTTTTATTACTTATAGCTCTTAAAGAATAACAATTTATTCTTTTTAGTTTTAATTTCTCCTCGCTACCATCCAAAAAATAAACTCTGCGCCCCACTGTCTTAACGCATTGAAGGCGACAGCGAGTGATTGATCAGGATGGCTTGTCAGTAAACGTAAAAAGCCTTGAAGAGCGTCGTAGGAAACCCTACTGTCTCTGGCGAGTAATGAGAATCATCCTCATCAAAGCGGTTCACAGAAATCGTTACTCAGGATCAAGGCTCGTGTATTGCCTGTCGGCATAACCGCTGCCTTCACCGTGATCAGGAAACCAGAGTTTACCAACGGCAGATCGCGATGCGTTCGCCCCGCCGTTTCTACTGCATAAAGGAAAACGAGTTATGTCTATCGCCCTGTTTTACGGCTCAACCACAGGCAACACCGAAGAGGTCGGCAAAAAGATCGTCAGCCTGCTCGCAGGTGCCGATGTTGATGTCTACAGCGTCGATGAAACCCCTGTCGCGGTGGCTGAAGCCTATGATTTCGTGATTTTCGGCATTCCCACCTGGGATTACGGCGAGATTCAGGAAGCCTGGCTGGAAGTCTGGGACGACGTGGATGATGTCGACTTCAGCGGCAAACAAGTGGCTTTCTTCGGACTGGGTGATCAGTTCGGTTATCCCGAGTGGTTCCTGGACGCCATGGGCATGCTGCATGACAAAGTCGTGGCCAAGGGTGCCAAGGCTGTCGGCTACTGGTCCACCGAAGGGTACGAATATGAGGCCTCCAAGGCTGCCACTGCCGATGGCAAGCAGTTTGTGGGTCTGGCAATTGATGAAGACTGGCAGCGCGACCAGACCGATGATCGGGTCGAGCGCTGGGTTAAACAGATTAAAGAAGAAGCCAATCTGGCCTGAGCCGGTTACAGGCCTAACGAGGGTGACATGTCCGAAGCGACCAAACCAACACTGTCTGCACGTCAGCTGACGCATCTTAAGCAGCTGGAAGCCGAGTCCATTCATATCATCCGTGAAGTTGCGGCTGAGTTTGAAAACCCGGTAATGCTGTATTCCATCGGTAAGGATTCAGCGGTCATGCTGCATCTGGCCTGCAAGGCCTTTTACCCTGGCAAACCACCGTTCCCGCTGATGCACGTGGACACCACCTGGAAGTTTCGCGAGATGATCACCTTCCGTGATCAGATGGCAGAGAAACTCGGTATGGATCTCATTGTTCATATCAATGAGGAAGGCGTGAAACAGGGTATTGGCCCTTTCACTCACGGCTCCAAAGTCCATACCGATGTGATGAAAACCGAATCATTGAAGCAGGCGCTGGACAAGTACGGCTTTGATGCAGCCTTCGGTGGCGCTCGTCGTGATGAGGAAAAGTCCCGCGCTAAAGAGCGTGTCTATTCCTTCCGCGACAAGAAGCACCGCTGGGATCCTAAAAACCAGCGTCCTGAGTTATGGAATATCTATAACGGCAAGGTGGATCGTGGCGAGTCTATCCGCGTGTTTCCTCTGTCGAACTGGACTGAACTGGATATCTGGCAGTACATCTTCCTGGAAAATATCCCGATCGTACCGCTTTACTACTCTGCAAAACGCCCGGTCGTTGAGCGCAATGGCACGCTGATCATGGTGGATGATGAGCGTATGCCCCTTGAGCCCGGTGAAGTGCCGGAAATGAAATCGGTACGCTTCCGTACTCTGGGTTGTTATCCGCTGACGGGTGCCGTGGAATCTGAAGCGGCAACTCTGCCTGAAATCATTCAGGAAATGCTGCTGACCAAAACCTCAGAGCGCCAGGGTCGTGTGATTGACCACGATCAGGCGGGCTCCATGGAGCAGAAAAAGCGCGAAGGCTACTTCTAGATTATTAATCCTGGATACGTCAGCGACGCCAAGGCGCCACGCCCGTCACCTGTTGATTGCCCAATGAATGATTCCCGGGGAGGTAAGCCTTCCCGGTCACGGCCCGGAGAGAACCATGTCTCACGCCTCTGAACTGATCGAGTCGGATATTCTCGGTTACCTGAAACAGCACGAAAACAAAGACCTGCTGCGCTTTATCACCTGCGGCAGCGTTGATGATGGCAAATCCACCCTGATTGGCCGCCTGCTTTATGACACCAAACTGATTTTTGAAGACCACCTCGCCGCCCTGCACAAGGACAACGAGCGTGTCGGTAATGCCGGTGAAGCGCTGGATCTGGCGCTACTGGTTGATGGCCTGCAGTCTGAACGCGAGCAAGGCATCACCATTGATGTGGCCTACCGCTATTTCTCCACGGACAAGCGCAAGTTCATCATTGCCGATACTCCGGGACACGAGCAGTACACCCGTAACATGGCGACCGGTGCCTCTACCGCGAATCTGGCCATTATCCTGATTGATGCGCGTCGTGGCGTGCTGACCCAGACTCGCCGCCACAGTTTTATCGTCAACCTGCTTGGTATCAAGCACGTGGTGGTGGCCATCAACAAGATGGATTTGGCGAATTACGACGAAGCAGTGTTCAACCGTATTCGTGATGAATATCTGGAGTTTGCCAAAGCGCTGGATATTCCGGACATCCGCTTTGTGCCCATGTCAGCCCTGAACGGCGACAACGTGGTTAACCCTTCCGCGCACATGCCCTGGTATCAGGGCGAGCCACTGATGCCTTTGCTTGAAAGCGTTGAAGTTGCCAAAGACATCAACTACGAGGATTTCCGCTTCCCGGTTCAGTACGTTAACCGCCCGAACCTCGACTTCCGTGGCTTCTGCGGTACTGTTGCCTCCGGTGTGATTCGTAAAGGCGATAGCATCACTGCCCTGCCTTCCGGCAAAAGCAGCAAGGTCAAAGCCATTGTGACAGCCGACGGCGAGCTGGATGAAGCCTATCCACCTCAGGCCATTACTCTGGTACTGGAAGACGAGATCGATATTTCCCGTGGCGATACCCTCGTCAAATCCGACAACCTGCCCAAGGTGACTGACAGCTTTGAAGCCAACGTTGTGTGGATGAACGAGAACGATCTGGAAGCAGGCAAGCGCTACTGGATCAAGGTGGGTCCGAAACTGGTCGCCGCCAAGGTGGATGCGCTGCTGGATAAAACCGACGTTAATACGCTGGAAGTGTCGGCAACCAATAACCTGGCACTCAATGAAATCGGTCGCGTGCGCCTTATCACCGATGAGCCACTGGCACTGGATGTCTACGGTAATAAAGGTAATGCTGGCGCATTCGTACTGATCGACCGTATTTCTAACGCCACTTTGGGCGCAGGCATGATCAGCGCGCTGGATGACGACTCAGGCAACGAACTGGCCGGTCTTTCCGAGCTTGAACGCCTGCAAGCCTTTGAACTGGAAATGAACGCTCTGGTTCGCAAATACTTCCCGCACTGGGATGCCCGCGATATCAGCAAGCTGCGCTAAGCTTCAGTTTGCGTATCAGAAAAGGCAGCTTCGGCTGCCTTTTTTATCTTTGATATTTTATCCAAGTCGTTGAAATTCCATTCATTTTCTTTCCTCAAGGCATGACGGCGCTTGTGATTTACGCGGACAGGCCGCAAGATCAAACGGGCACGGCAAGACCGGCAAGTGACCGGACGCCGTTTTCAGGAATACAACGTACACACTACATGGAGTCTCACTATGGCAACCGTCACGCTACAAGGTAATCCCGTTCAGACCATCGGTGAACTGCCTGCCGTTGGCAGCCAGGCGCCCGCGTTTACTGCGGTCAAAACAGACCTCTCCGAGCTGACGCTGGAAAGCCTGAAAGGCAAGCGCGTTGTACTGAACATTTTCCCAAGCGTGGACACTGGCACCTGTGCTCAGTCCGTACGCATGTTCAACCAGAAAGCCAGTAGCCTGGATAACACCGTGGTGATCTGCATTTCCAAGGATCTGCCTTTTGCTCTGGCCCGTTTTTGTGGTGCTGAAGGCCTGGAAAACGTTATCCCTGCCTCTGCATTCCGCAGCGCCTTTGCTAAAGACTACGGTATTGAAATGACTTCCGGCCCCATCGCTGCCCTGTGTGCGCGCAGCGTGGTGGTTATCGATACTGAAGGCAAAGTCAGCTACACCCAGCTGGTCAGCGAAATTGCTGATGAGCCAGATTACGACGCGGCGCTAAAAGCACTGTAATCAATCTGACGATCTCAGCCCTCACCGATAACATTCACATCGTGAGAGCTGTAACGACTAAAGCAGGCTTCGGCCTGCTTTTTTATTACCTGAACGCTTGAAAACGTGGGATAGCCTGGGGATCAGGCTTTTTGATGGGCAAAAAAAACCGCAGACTCGCTGCGGCATGTGGAGTTCTGAGACTCCTTGTTCAAGTCTGACTGTTATCCGTCCAGGGCGAATGCCTTGTGCGTTTTTTGCGCGGCCTAGCCAGCGCTGTTATTGGAGTGGCCCGTCTGATGGTGAGCCACCCCAACTATTCTAGTGTTACTCGGCAGTGGTTTCACGTGCCTTGTTCATTTTGCCGCGCAGCAGCGGGCCAATGATGGTGGGCAGCACCAGACCCAGGATTGAGATCGTCCAGAGGCCGATGCTCAGGCCGCTACCCAGGAAAATGCCCCAGTCGCCATCGGACAGCGTTAGCGCATGACGCATGCTGGACTCCATTTCCGGCCCTAACAGCAGACCCAGAATCACAGGCACCAGCGGGATTTCGATCTTGCGCAGGATATAACCCAGAATACCGAAACCGACCATCATATAGAGGTCCATCGCGTTGTGGCTCAGACTGTAAATACCGACAGAAGCCACCAGCGTTACCACTGGCATCAGGTACATGGGGCGAATGCTCAGCAGCTTAACGAACACACCCACCAGCGGGATGTTCAGCAGCAGCAGAATCACGTTACCCACGAACAGAGCAGCAATAACACCCCACACCAGATCCGCGTGCTGCTGGAACAGCATGGGTCCGGGAGTGATATTCAGGGAAATCAGCATCGCCAGCAGTACCGCCGTGGTACCACTTCCTGGCACACCCAGCGTCAGCATCGGCACCAGCGCACCGTTAGCGGCAGCGTTGTTACCTGCTTCGGGAGCCGCCACACCGCGTGGATCGCCCTCGCCAAAGCGAGCCTTGTTACCAAGAATGCGTTTTTCCAGGGTGTAGCAGATAAAGCTACCCAGAGATGCACCTGCACCTGGCAGAACACCGGCAACGAAGCCAACAACCGAGCCGCGAAGCGCAGTGGGCAGCACGTGCAGGAAGTCTTTGAAGGTCAGTTTCAGCTTGTTCAGCAGCACCATTTTGTGGCCTTCGCCAGCATGCAGCTCGATAAAGAACAGCAGCTCACTGATAGCAAACATACCTACCAGCACAATGATGAAGTCGATACCTTCATACAGCTCCAGCATATTGAAGGTGTAACGTGGAGTACCGGTGTTGCCATCAATACCGATGGTGGAAATCATCAGGCCGATGCAGGCCGCCATCAGAGTTTTCATCGGATTCTTGCCGGTAACACCACCCAGAGTGGCGAATGCCAGACAGAACAGCGCGAAGTATTCCGCAGGGCCAAAGTGCAGCGCAAAGCGCGCCAGCACTGGTGCCAGCATCATCAGGCCGATAGTGGCGATCAGGCTACCGATAAAGGAAGCAATAGCGGAAATAGCCAACGCTTCTGCGGCCTTACCCTGACGCGCCATCGGATAACCATCCAGCGTTGTCATCAGTGCCGGCTCATCACCCGGAATATTCAGCATGATGCTGGAAATACGGCCACCGTACATGGCACCGGCATACACCGAGGTCAGCAGAATCAGTGATGACTCAGGAGAAAGACCCAGGCTGAACGCCAGAGGAATCAGGATCGCCACACCATTGGCGGGACCAAGGCCCGGCAGTGCGCCGATCAGAGTGCCGAGGATAGAACCTACGACAGCAAACATCAGGTTTTCAGGCGTTAAAGCAACACCGAAACCCTGTAATAACAGGTTAATCGTTTCCATCGCTTCAGCCTCCCAGAATGCCCAGTGGAAGTGGAAGTTCCAGCAGATAGTTGAAGATCACGAAAATCCCCACGCCACTGCCAAGGCCGGTCAATGCAGCAGACAGAGGCGTTGCCCCCATGCGCCAGCACAGCAAGCCCACACAAACCAGACTGGCAATAATGAAGCCCAGTGTTTCCAGTGCCCAGGCGAATGCAAACAGCACCATCAGCACAATAATCAATTCAGCAAAGACCCGAGCGCTGGGCCAGGGTTGGGTTTCAGAAGGTTTGAACATCAGGTACAGGGAACAGATACCTGTCAGCCATGCCAGCAGCAGAGGAAAGTCTTTGGGACCTACCACTTCGTTGCCACCAAATGGCTCAGGCAGTAGCGTGGCGCCATAGCCGTAGGCAATCGCCAGGACCAGCATTACCAGTCCAAAGATCCGATCATTAAGTAGCATGCGCTACCTCCAACAACACTCAGGGTTTTGCTTATCGATGCATCAACAGGATGCAGGGGGTTGGCCAGTCATCGGTAATGCCGGAGTCAATCCTGTGCAGGGAGATAAACTGGCCAGATGCAAAGAAAGAGAGCGAACGCCCTCTTTCTCTGGCTTTAGTCGGCTTACTTGATCAGGCCAACTTCTTTGGAAATGCTCTGGATGTCAGCGATCTGCTTCTTAACGAAGGCATCGAAGTCAGCACCAGACTTGTGGAAAGGCAGCAGGCCGTTTTCTTTCATGACATCCTGCCATTCAGCGGAGTCATACAGCTTGTCGATGGAGTTGGTCCACCAGGTGTACGTCTCTTTGGAAGCACCACCGGGGATGTAGAAACCACGCCAGTTAGGCGCTACAGCATCGATACCCTGCTCTTTCGCGGTAGGAATCTGATCATAAGGTGCAGGCAGGCGGTCATCAGACAGCACACCCAGAACACGCAGGTCACCGGACTGGATAAAGCCCAGCACCTCAGATACGTCACCGGTAAAGGCGCCAACGTGGCCACCGATCACCTGAGTAATGGCTTCACCACCACCGGCGAACGCCAGATATTTCACCTTGGTCAGTTCTTTGACACCGTCAGCTTTCGCCGCGATCAGCACCTTCAGATGGTCCCAGCCGCCGTTGGCGCTACCGCCAGCAAACTTGACTGCACTGGGGTCTTCTTTCAGGGCATCCAGCAGCTCTTTCAGGCTGTGGTATGGAGAATTCTTGGAAACGGCGATAACACCGTAGTCAGCACCCAACGTACCTACCCACTGCACCTGGTCAGCATTCATGCCAGGGAACTGGCCCTGTGCCAGACGAGTGGTAGTCGCAGTACTGGCGGCAACAACAACGTTGTTGTCGTCTTTGCGCTTGGAGATGATGTGAGCATAAGCAACACCACCACCGGCACCAGGCATGTTCACGGTCTGAACGTTGCCATCAACATAGCTCAGGTTGGAGAGCAGTTTGCCGACGCTACGGCAAGTGAAGTCCCAGCCACCACCGGGGTTGGCAGGCGCGATACATTCTGGCGCTTTACGGGCATCAGCAGCGAAAGCAGGAGCTGTCATCAGAGCGGATGCCAGGGCCAATACAGGCAATGCGAAGAGGCGTTTCATTGTTGTTTTCTCCACCAATATCGGTTCATTGTTTTAATCAATATGGTTTTCGGAAAGCATGCCCGGTGTAGCTGGTATGCTTTGTCGTTGATCCGGCATGTAGATCACGAGTCAGTGTGACCTTACTCTTGCTTGCTGACACCAACCTGACACAAGCTGGTAACACCTGTGACATTAGGCTAAAGTCTAAGCGCTCCATACCGGATACAGGCGCCTTGGCGCATACTCCCTATCCGTTATAGGCAAAGGCTACAAAATGCGCCAGTCATTCCTATAAATCGCCATATTCTCAGCCTGCGTGAACATTCGTAAACTGCCGCACCAGCAGTCGCTGTGGTAAAACTGTCGGGCCTGAAAGTAGTAGTGAGCCTCTATGCGAATCCTTTTAATCGAAGACAACGAAGAGCTGGCTGAGGCCGTCGCCGATTATTTCAAACATCTGGGTCATCCACTGGACTGGGTTGGTTCAGCCGAGGAAGCCGAGCGCATTCTGGCCTATCAGGCCTTCGAGTTGCTGATTCTCGACATTAACCTCCCCGGCAAGGACGGCTATCAGTTTCTGAAAAGCCTGCGCCGTCAGGGCAAAAGCGTTCCTGTACTGGTACTGACAGCCCGCGCTGAGATTGATGACCGGGTCAGCGCACTCGACCTTGGGGCCGATGACTACCTCGTCAAACCCTTCGATTTTCGCGAACTTGCCGCACGCTCACGGGCGCTGATCCGGCGCGAGCGCGGCAGTGCCAGCAATGAAGTTCGCTGCGGCAATCTGGTGTTTGACCCTGCGTCTCGTCAGGTTGCCGTCAACGATGAACCTGTCGACCTGCGAGCCAGAGAAGTTCAGCTCCTCGAAGTGTTCCTGCTGAATCTTGATCACGTCATGACCAAGGAAGATCTGGCAGACAAGCTCTACACCTTTAATGAAGCCCACACCCCCAATGCCATCGAGCAGACCTTAACGCGCCTTCGCAAGAAGCTGAGTGACTCATCGCTGGTAATCAAAACCATCCGCGGTATGGGCTATCTGGCCCACGTCGATGACTAACCGCTCTGCGAACTCCCCGGTGTCTACACCCTATGGCGTGTGGAGCTTTGCGCCGGTTCGGGGTAACGTGCTGGCAATCCTTGGCTGACAGGACGCGGGATGAAGTCAGGAATCAAGCCCAGTTATTCCCTCAAGCGCCGGCTGCTGACGCGCATGGCGGTGATCTTTGTGGTCGCCCTGCTGCTATTGGGCGTGGGCATCTGGCGTTACGCCGAACGCGCTGCAGACTACTCTTTTGACCGCCTGCTCAACGGCGCCAGCCTGTCGATTCTTGAGCGTATTTTCGTGACGACGCGTGGGGTTGAGGTTGATATCCCCCACTCGGCCATGACCATGCTGTCTCTCGCCCCCGATGATCGGGTGTTTTATCAGGTCATCGGCCCGGATGGTTACCCGCTGACAGGCTATCCGGACCTGCCCCTCCCCAAGGACTGGCAGCCGGGGCCCACACCTTATTTCTTCAATGCCGAATACAGTGGTGAAACCGTGCGTTTTGCCTTACTCAGCCGCTTATTGACGGAGCAAGGCACCGAAGGCTGGGTCACGGTGCAGATTGGTCAAACGCGTTTAGCCCGCTCTGCCCTCGCCCGTGAATTGGTGTTCAACGCGCTGGGATTACTCCTGCTGGTAATGGGCATCGGCCTGCTTTTTGTCTGGTTTGGTATTACCCGCGCGTTAAACCCGCTGCGACTCATCAGCCGCGATTTGGGCAACCGCTCACCCACTCAGCTCACTCCCCTTGAGCTGCCAGCACCGAAGGAAATTTCACCGCTGGTCGGCTCCCTCAATACCTTCATGACCCGGCTGCAGGGCAATCTGAATTTACTGCAAAGCTTTATTGCCGATGCCGCCCACCAGATCCGCACTCCCATGAGCACCCTGCAGGTTCAGCTGGATCTAGCGGAGCTGGAAAGCGAAGATGCCGAACAGCGTAACCGTCTGCAAAAAGCCACGGCATTGAGTAAGCGCATTATTCGCCTGACCAACCAGCTGCTGGCCCATGCGCTGGTCATTCACCGCAGCGATACACAACTGCCGGACAAGGTCGATCTGGTGCGTCTGTCCCGCCAGCTTCTGACCGAAACCGTACGTGATCATGCCCATCGCGATCTCGACTTTGGCTTTGAAAGCACGCTGGAGGAAGCCCTGATTGAAGGCGATGTGATCAGCCTGACGGAAGCCCTGCGTAATCTGCTGGATAACGCCATCAAGTATGGCCCGGAAGATAATCACATCACCCTGTCAGTGCTCAGCCATCGCCTGACTGAAGGACAGTCAGGCTATCGTGTTCAGGTTGAAGACAGTGGCCCCGGTATTCCGGCCAGCCAGCGCTCACAAGTGATGGAGCGTTTCGTTCGCCTCTCCAGGGATCAGTCCGGTTCGGGCCTTGGATTAGCCATCGTTCAGGCGGCTGCCGAAGCCCATCATGCCGAACTGACCCTTGCAGAAAGCCGTGAAGGCGGTTTACTGATCAGCCTCGATTTTCCCGCCATGGCGGTGACAACCCACCCTGCTGAGGAGGGAGCGCCATGAAACTCAAACGCCGAAGTGCGCGCGACCTCAGCCGTCGCCTGCTGTTAGTCATCGTCGTGCTATTGGGCGCTGCCGGGGGCGCCAGCCTTGTAAAAGCGGCTATGGTGGCGGCGATGTCACCGAATGCTGAACCCATCCGCACCACGGATGCACCGGCCCCGACCGATGCCACCAGTCAGCCCTTTACCGCCCGCGCGGGTGAGGATGAGCCTCGTGAGGCGCCACCACAGGGAGAGGAAGGCCGCTGGCTGTTTATTAAAGGCGCGACGGATGAGGCGGCTTTTTTTCCGATCCTTCGCTATTTTCAGGAAAAGAACCCGGATATTCAGGTCCACTATGAAGAAGTGCTCTCACCTGAGCTCTACAGCGATTTTCGCTCTGAATATCAGTACAACGACACCACCACCGACATCATTATTAGCTCGGCGATGGATCTTCAGGCCAAGCTGATCAATGACGGCTATGCCCAGCCCTTTACTCCCGCCAATTTCAGCCAGTTGCCGGAATGGGCCACCTGGCGTCACGAAGGTTTTGGCATCAGTTATGAGCCACTGGTGATCGTGTATAACAAGGCCATGTTTAATGACCGGCCGCTGCCCGATACCCATGAAAAACTCGCCAACCAGATGCGCGAAGTTCCTGCCTTTTACCTGAACAAGGTTGGTACCTACGATACCCGCCACTCCGGCGTCGGCTATTTGCTGGCCACTCAGGACTCCGTGCACTCCAGCATCAATGGCCGTCTGCTGGAATCCCTCGGGCGCGCCAAGGCGCGAACCTACTGCTGCACCAGCCAGATTTTACATGAAGTCGCAGAAGGCAGATTGGCGCTTGGCTACAACGTGCTGGGCTCCTATGCCCTGAGTTATGCCGCGAAAGACCCGCGACTGGGCATCATTATTCCGTCGGACTACACCCTGGTGATGAGCCGTATTGCACTGATTTCCAAAAAAGCGCGATCCCCCGCCCTGGCCCGGCGCTTTCTGGATTTTCTTCTCTCAGAAGAAGGCCAGGATGTTATCGCCAGCCAAAGCGGCCTGATCAGTATTCTGGGCAGCAAGCCCAAGTCCGCTGACTGGCTGCGACAGCGCTGGGACTCCAGCTATCACCCCATCAATCTCGGACTGGGGCTGCTGGTGTTTCTGGACCAGATGAAGCGCAACCGCTTTATCCGTGAATGGGAAAGTGCACTCAAACCCGGCATCAGTGTTCCGCCGACACTTCCGGTCAGAGGCTTCTATAACGATTCAAGCCAGTAGCTATTTGGCGGAATTGCCTTCATCCAGTAGCCGTTTGAGCAGCTTCATACAGAACCGGGTCATGGCATTCTGGTCGATATCCCGCGCATCGTAACGACGCAGCATCATGCCCTGAATCAGCGTCGCGCGAAGCTCAGAAATCAAGCGTAAATAGTCTTCATCCGCCTCAGGATAAGCGGTCTTCAACAGGCTCATGGCCCTCGCTTCCAGGCGCAAATGAGCCTGATAACTCACCTCGGCAATCAGCGGATTACGGGCGGCTTCTGCCTGAATCTCCAGCATGATGGCTCGATCATCGTCGCTGATACGTGCCGGTGCCAGGCTGCTTTCATCCGCGCATTCCGGGTTTAGCCAGCTCTTTGAAAGATCCATCCACTCCAGACGCCGGGTAGTGATGCGCTCCACCAGCGCGCCCATGATGGCTTCCTTGTTTTCAAAATAACGATAGATCTGCCCAACACTCAGCCCGGAGCTTTTTGCCACCATCGCCATACTGGTGGCGTGAAAGCCTTGCTCGATGACATGAAGACGCGCGGCATCCAGGATTTGTAACCGTCGCTGCTCCGTCTTTTCTTCTTTCGTAGGACTTTTGTCATTTGTAAGGCTTTTGTCAGATGCTGAAACCATTGCTCAAACCTTCGTTCTGGTACTCCTGAGGGGGGATTGTATAGTTTGAGAATGATCATTCTCAAATATTAAATGGCAACGGCATTCATGAAAATTCTGGTACCTTCGATGGCAGTTCTGCTGATTTCCCTCGCGCTGGCGGGTTGTCAGCAGGAAGGCGACGGTGAGCAGCAGCCAAAATCTGCACAGGAAGTCGGCTTCATTACCCTGAAAACCTCTACCCTCCCGCTCAAGACCGAACTGCAAGGCAGAACCGTTGCCTCAACAACCGCAGAGGTCCGGCCTCAGGTCGGCGGTATTTTGCAAAAACGTCTGTTTGAAGAAGGCTCAATGGTCAGGAAAGGCCAGGTGCTTTACCAGATTGATGAGTCCACATATCAGGCTGCCGTCAATGAAGCCAAGGCCGATCTGATGAACGCCGAAGCCACCGTGCGCTCAGCCAGGCTCAAGGACCAGCGTTATGCCGCACTGGCAAAATCCGAAGGTGTCGCCAAACAGGATGCCGATGATGCCCACGCCAGTTATCTCGAAGCGGTTGCCAGCGTCGCCAAGTACAAAGCCGCTCTCGAAACCGCCAACATTGACCTTGATCACACCAGGATTTCCGCGCCCATTTCCGGCCGCATCGGCATTTCCAGCGTCACGGAAGGTGCCCTTGTGACCGCCGATCAGGACACTGCACTGGCGACGATCCGCAGTCTCGATCCGATGAATGTCGATCTGACCCAATCGAGCAAGGAAGTGCTGCAGTTGCGCAAGACCCTGAAGCGTCAGGGAGTCAGCTCAGGCAATACCAAAGTCAGCCTGAAGCTTGAGGATGACAGCACTTATGGGCACGAAGGTACCCTCACCGTGCGTGAAGTCGCCGTTGATGAGTCCACCGGTTCGGTGACGTTACGTGCCTCATTCCCCAATCCTGATGATCTGCTGATGCCCGGCATGTTTGTGCGAGCCGTGCTTGATGAGGCCGTCGACTCTCAAGCGTTATTGGCCCCTCAGCGCGGTATCGCCCGCGATGCTCGTGGCAATGCCACCGCACTGGTGCTGGATGCCGATAACAAAGTGGAAAGCCGTGATGTTGAAACTGAACGCGCCGTGGGTAATCAATGGCTGATCAGTTCGGGGCTTAAGGCCGGCGACCGGCTGATTGTGGAAGGCTCAGGGAAAGTCGCGGCGGGCGACTCCGCTAAAGGGGTTGCCGTTACTGTGGCCGACGATGGCTCCGTCAGTGATATCCAGCAAAACCAGAGCATCGCTGAAAACGCTTCCAGATTAGCCAACTCTTCTGGCTCATCCGACGTTTCTGAAAACACAGCGACTACCGCCGAGTCCAAGGGAGCGATGTAAGCCATGCTAGCGCGTTTCTTTATTGACCGGCCCGTCTTCGCCTGGGTCATTGCCATCATCATTATGCTGAGCGGCGCAGCAGCGGTTTATAGTTTGCCGATTGCCCAGTATCCCGACGTGGCACCACCGACCGTCAATATTTCCGCCACCTATACCGGCGCCTCAGCAGAAACCGTTGAGAACAGCGTTATTCAGGTCATTGAGCAGGAACTCACCGGGCTCGATGGCCTGCTGTACTTCTCCTCATCCAGCTCCTCCTCCGGTAAAGCCTCTATCAAAGCGACCTTTGAGCAGGGCACAGACCCGGACACCGCGCAGGTTCAGGTACAGAACAAAGTCTCGCAGATCACCTCGCGCCTGCCGGAATCGGTGCAGTCACAGGGCGTGACTGTCACCAAGGCGAACTCGGACTTCCTGCTGATCGCCGCCGTCTACGATTCCACCGATAAGGCCTCGCACTACGACATTTCAGACTATCTCTCCAGTAATGTGTCAGACACCATTGCCCGTCTGGAAGGTGTCGGCAGCGTGCAGGTGTTTGGCTCGCAATATGCCATGCGTATCTGGCTTGATCCAACCAAACTGGCCGCCTATGACCTGATGCCCTCGGACATCACCAGCGCTCTGGAATCGCAGAATACCCAGGTGGCAGCCGGTACTATCGGCGGTATGCCGACCACGGACACCCAGGAGCTGAATGCCACTGTTACCGCCCAGTCGATGCTGCAAACGCCGGATGACTTCCGCAATATCATTATCAAACACGACAGCTCAGGGGCGGATGTCAAACTGGGCGATGTTTCCACCATTGAGCTCGGTTCTGAAAGCTATAACTACGTCCCGCGCCTGAATGGCCATCCGGCCTCCGGTATCGCCGTGCAGCTGGCGCCCGGCGCCAATGCGCTCTCCACGGCGACTCGCGTTAAAGATACGATCAGCGCTCTTTCGAAAAGCATGCCGCAGGGCTATGAAGTCGCCTACCCCAAGGACAGCACCGAGTTCATCCGCATCTCCATTGAAGAGGTCGTGAAAACCCTGTTTGAAGCCATCCTGCTGGTGGTCGTGGTGATGTTTGTATTCCTGCAGAGCTGGCGCGCCACGCTGATTCCGGCGATTGCCGTGCCGGTGGTGCTGCTCGGGACTTTTGGTGTGCTGGATGCCTTTGGCTACTCCATCAACACCCTGACCATGTTTGGCATGGTGTTGTCCATCGGCCTGCTGGTGGACGATGCCATCGTGGTAGTGGAAAACGTCGAGCGCGTGATGCATGAGGAAAACCTGTCCCCTCGCGATGCCACCATCAAGTCCATGAAGGAGATCAGTAGCGCGCTGATCGGTATTGCCGTGGTGCTCTCTGCGGTGTTCCTGCCCATGGCCTTCTTTGGCGGCTCCACCGGGGTCATTTACCGCCAGTTCTCCATCACCATCGTCTCTTCCATGGTACTGTCGGTGATCGTTGCCCTGACCCTCAGCCCCACCCTCTGTGCTTCCATTCTGAAACCCGGTAGCCACACAGCACGTCGCGGCTTCTTTGGCTGGTTTAACCGTAATTTTGATTCCATGACTGATCGCTATCAGGGTCGCGTTGGCAAACTGGTGCACCGACCTGTGCGCTGGATGCTGGTGTATGGTGTCGTGGTTGCAATACTGGCCCTGCTGATGATTCGCCTGCCAACCGGCTTTCTGCCCCAGGAAGATCAGGGCGAAAGCATGCTGCAGGTCAACCTGCCCACGGGTGCCTCCATCAAGCGCACCGTTGCGGCGACCGAAGAAGTGCGTAACTACTTCATGAATCAGGAAAAAGATAACGTCAAAGATATCTTTACCCTGTCGGGCTTTAACTTCAGCGGCGCAGGACAAAATGCAGCCATGGCGTTTATCGGGCTTAAGGACTGGTCAGAGCGCGAAGGCACCGAGAACTCTGCTGACGCCATCAATGCCCGTGCGATGAAAAACCTGAGCTCCATTCGTGATGCCAGTATCTTCGCCATGTCACCCTCGCCCATTCAGGGTTTGGGGCAAAGCAATGGCTTTACCTTCGAGCTTCAGGCTTCGCCCGGAACCTCTCGTGAAGAGCTGCAAAAGCTGCGCACCGACCTGCTGAGCGCCGCCAGTAAAGATGACAAGCTGTCAGGCATTCGTCTTGGCTCCCTAAGCGACACGCCGCAACTCAAGATTAATATCGATTCCGCCAAGGCAACCTCACTTGGGCTATCGCTGTCGGATGTCAGCAGCACCCTGAGTACCGCCTGGGCGGGCAGCTACGTCAATGACTTTATCGACAATGGCCGAATCAAGAAGGTCTATGTGCAGGGTGATGCCAAATACCGCTCAAGCCCCGATGACCTCAAGCACTGGTTTGTGCGTGGCAGCGACGACACCAGCATGACGCCCTTCAGCGCCTTCAGCTCTGTCGATTGGACCAGCGGCCCACAAAGCCTGAGCCGTTTTAATGGTCTGGCTTCCTATGAAATTCAGGGCTCTGGCGCGAGTGGCGTCAGCTCCGGCGATGCCATGAAAGAGATCGTCAAACTGGCGGATGCGCTCCCTGCGGGCTCGACTCATTCCTGGAGCGGACTCTCATATCAGGAGCAGAAATCCAGTGGTCAGTCCGGCATGCTCTATGGCATCTCCATTCTGGTGGTGTTCCTCTGCCTGGCGGCACTCTATGAGAGCTGGTCAGTACCGCTTTCCGTGATTCTGGTAATTCCTCTGGGGGTCGTGGGTGCCGCTTTGGCAGCGACGATGCGTGGACTGGAGAATGACATCTACTTTCAGGTGGCGTTGCTGACCACCATTGGCCTGTCCTCCAAGAATGCGATTCTCATCGTCGAATTTGCTGAAGCGGCTTATGAGGAAGGCAAGGATCAGTTTGCCGCGGCCATTGAAGGCGCCCGCCTGCGTTTGCGTCCCATCCTGATGACCTCTCTGGCCTTTATCTTCGGCACCCTACCACTGGCGCTATCGACTGGCGCCGGTGCCAACAGCCGTATCTCCATCGGTACCGGTATCGTCGGCGGTACCCTGACCGCCACCGCATTGGCCATCTTCCTCGTGCCACTCTTCTTCGTACTGGTTCGCCGACTCTTCCCCGGTCGTCGGCCACTGTACAACGAGGACGGTAGCATCAAGGCGCTGCCTGCCTCAGAGAACAACAGCACTCACCCCAAGGCACTTGCGGGTAATGGAAATCAGGGCAATGCAGGAGTGGATCATGAGTAAGTTTTTCCCCTCTCACACCAACGCCGGCACCCCGATGCTGTCTCGCACCAGCTTGCGTGCAGGTGTTCTTGTGGCGATGGCGATGCTGGCCGGTTGCAGCTCTCTGGCGCCAAATTACCAGCGCCCGGAGGCTTCCGTCCCTTCAGCATGGCCAAGTGGCGCGGCTTACAAGACAGACACCTCAAAGCAGACGGCCGTAGAGCTGCCCTGGAAAAGCTTTATTCAGGATAAGCGCTTACAGCAGGTAATTAGCCTCGCGCTACAAAATAATCAGGATCTGAAAAGCACCTTGGCCGATGTCGCCATGGCGCGCGCGACTTACAAGGAACAACGTGCTGACCTGTTTCCAGAAGTCGATGCCGGTATTTCTGCCAGCCGTAGCAAAACCCAAAGTAGCGGTACCACTGAAAGCTATGAAGCGACCGCGGGCTTAAGTTCCTATGAAATAGACCTCTTCGGCAAAACCCGCAGTCTCAGTAATGCCGAGCTGGAGACCTATCTGGCCAGCAATGACACGGCACGCTCCGCCAGAATCACCCTGATTGGAGAAACAGCCTCTGCCTGGCTGACCCTGGCCACGGATCAATCTTTGCTAAAGCTTGCGCAGAATACGGCCGACAACGCCCAGCGGGATGTCGAGATTACCCAGCGGCGGCTTAAGCTTGGTATCGACTCGCGTGTGGATGTGCGAAATGCAGAAACGACATATCACACGGCACGAGCTGATATTGCCAGCTACACTACCCTCGTCGCACAGGATCGAAACGCCCTTGAGCTTCTTGTAGGCCAGAGCCTCAGCACTGATTTACTGCCCGATGGATTGACGGACCAGAACGCCTGGCTCGGCTCAGTGCCCGCCGGTGTCAGCTCTTCGGTGCTGCAAGAAAGGCCGGACGTACTGGCCGCTGAACATAACCTCAAGGCCGCTAACGCCAATATTGGCGCAGCACGGGCAGCGTTCTTCCCCAGCCTCTCCCTGACGACAACCGGAGGTTTGGCGAGCGCCGCACTGGCGGATCTATTCAGTGGTGGTGCAGCGACCATCTGGACCGTCGCTCCCAGTTTGAGCCTGCCCATCTTTGATGGCGGAGCAAATCGCGCCTCGCTGGACTACAGTAAAGCCGAGAAAGACAAAATGGTGGCGACCTATCGCTACACGCTACAGACCGCATTCAAGGAAGTCGCTGATGCCCTTGCCCGTCGGGGTACCATCAAGGATCAGCTGAATGCCGAGGAAGATCTCGTCGCCGCAGCACAGGACAGCTACAACCTGTCCCTCGACCGCTACAAAAACGGGATCGACAGCTATCTGGATACGCTGGATGCTCAGCGCACCCTCTATAGTGCTCAACAGACCCTGCTTTCCACTCGTCTGACCGAGCTGGATAACCGGGTTACTCTGTATCGGGTACTGGGCGGAGGCCTGGTGGACGATACAACGCAGCAAGCAACAACAGCGGCAGAAGTCTCCAAGGATGAATAATCTGAGGAAGGATGCCACCCATGAAGTGAGCCGGGCGCGATGGAAACATTCATGCCCTCGATGCAAAACGACAAGGAGTGTGCCCGTGGAAGGGATACCCACGAACCGCATTATCAGCAACGACATGCTAAACACTGAACTGGCGGCTACGGATCACACCGCCAGTGAGAACCTGCGCCTGAACTACACCATCACCGAAACCGAAAGCGGCTATGTGCTGGAGTACTGTGGCGTGACCAAGTCCTTCGATGCAGTCGACTATGTCGGCTTTATCAAGGATCAGGAAATCGCCAGAGAAGCCGCCATGCGCTTTGCCTGGCATGCGGCCCACGCGGCAGGAAAGCTGTTGGTGGCCTGAGCCTGCATTGCCAGCGTAACGATAAAAAAACCGCCCAAAGGCGGTTTTTTTATCAGCGAACACAAAGTCTCAATAGCGGTTAGCTGACAGAGGTGATTTCCGGCGCTTTGACCCGTTCCCCGAGCAACGTGGCCAATTCGCTGGCAGCGACACTCGCCGCCGCTTCGGAATCCACCAGCAGGGTCATGCCCCGCCCTTTTAACTCCAGCTCGCCACTAAAACCCTGACTTTGCCATTGCCAGAGCTTGGCTTTGATAACGCTCAGGCACTTGAGTTCTTCCAGTACTGGCAGAATATCCTTCTGCAACACTTTGCTCGCCAACGGGAAAGTCACCTGCATCGGCACTTTTTCAGAGGTCGCCGAAGTGAGCTCGGCAGACTCAACCGCCTGGGCCGCAGCAGGACTTTCTTCCTCTTCAAGGGCCGCGGCACTGGCAAGCATTCTCTCCAGCATGTCATCCATGTTCATGTTCTGCGCCAGCGCATGGGTCAGCCAGGACAGCGTGAAGAGTGCAGCAACCGAAGACAGGGCTTCGTCTGCAGGAATCGGCAAAGGCTGGTCAAGGCCAACGCCAAAGGTATCTTTAAGACTGGCCATCAGGGTTTCGGTAGCATCCACACCGAACACCAGCGTACCGCCGGTCAGCACCAGCCTGTTCAGCTCGGAAACCACGCGCCCGCCAATATGCTGGCCAAAAGACAGACTTTTTGAGGCGCTCACATCCTGTACCAGCACCTTATCGCCACCACGCAGCACGTCTTTCAGAATCACATGCTGGCCGGGAACAACATTGTCGACCACATACAATGACATCACTGACGTTTTCAGGGAGCGGATATAACTCTTGGAGCGCGTGGTCTCTTTCCAGCCACGGCGCTTCAGGTATTCATCCACCAGATTCTCCCCCGGTACCTGAAAGGCCTGAGTGAGAAAGTCTTCGAAGGCACAGCCCCAGAGGGTATTCGCCGCTTCCTGTCCGATCAGCTTTGTCAGTTCCTCAAAGCTCATCTCACCAGCACGCAGGGTTTTTCCCAAGTGCTCGTCGTACACCATAGAGAAGCAGTTAGCCCACTCATCGCGTTTCAAGAATTTGAATAGCCCTTTAAGGTCGTGACTGTTCGCCATGCCTTACCTCAACCCCCGATTTTAGAAATAAAAAAAGCCACAATGGGTTCATTTGTGGCTTTTATAACACATTGGTTGCCTTCGCTGAAAAAGACTCAGTCCAAGGTATAACGCGCAAAACCGCGCAGCAGGTTCACCGCATCCACGGTTTCACCCACTTCAGCGATCAGAGATGCAGCCTCAATGCCTTTGGTGCGTAACGTCTCTTCCTGCGCAGCGATATAGCCACGCATCACATCCGGGGTAAATTCAGGATGGAACTGCGTTGCCCAGGCACAGGGCCCAACGCGATAGGAATGATGAGGTTCGAAACTGTTCGAGGCCAGCACCTGGGCATCCCGGGGAAGCTTAAGCACTGTCTGATAATGCGTCGATTGGGCACGGAAGCGGCTCGGCATCAGGCCAAACAGTTCATCACGCTGACCGTTTGCCGTCAGGCTCACTTCCACCGTACCGATCTCCGGGCCATCAGGGTGATAACCCACTTCGCCACCCAGTGCCTGCGCCAGTAACTGATGGCCATAGCAGACGGCAAAGAGTGGCAGCTCACGGTGTACTACATCCACCAGCCACTCACCCAAGCGCTCACTCCAAGGCTCGCGGTCAGACACCATCGCATGGGAACCGGTCACCACAATACCGCGGTACAGCGAAGGATCAGGTAGTTCGTCTACCGCGTAGGCTTCACAAACATCGACCTGTTCAGCAGGCAGTCCCATGGCATTGATAAAGAGCTGATCAAAATCACCCAGCGTGCTGGCAACCTGAGGAAAGGTTTCACCGGCTTTTACCACTAACATTCGCGGCATTTAGCATCACCTGCAAAGGCAGCCGACCACCAGCTCCCTGCCAGGCTTGATCAGCGCTACAAACTCAACAGCCCAAACACAGGCCAATAAACTGCGCGGATTTTACTGAGGTTTGGGGGAAAACCAAAGCTGCAGTTAGTTGGAGTCGAGGGGAAAGAGTGTTCAGATGACAGGCAGGATGAGCTAACGTGCCTCTCGCCCACAACGCCTGTTAATCAAGCTAGGCCCACGGGCTTGAACTGAATCATGTAAAAACGACCTAAGGTACAAGCCAGAAAGAAACTTTCTATCTCTAAACGCCGGAGGCAATATCACATCAAAACGTTCTGCCGTGAAAAAAGAGTTAACTTCATTATTTTCTATTTAGTCATTTAGAAGTAAGACAAGAGCAAAGGCCATCACCAGCAATACAGCCCACCAAAAAAACAACAAATAGGGGGCGCTAATTTCTTTAGGCAGGCTTGAGTATGAGAACTCTGGAAGTTGTTTTCTCTTATACACCGTCAGATTATATATTTTTTTAGAAACCCGACAAAAAATAAAATGCAGAGTATACCAGTACTGAACTAAAAAAAGTCGTTCAATCCCTCCCTGATAATAATCACAACTATCAGCACCTATCGCTTTAAAGGTCTTAGGAGTTATTCGCTTAATTATATAAAGAAGATACCCCACAAGAGGTAAAGTATTATAAAAAGCAAAAAACGCAAAGAGCGTAGAGACATTCTCTACAAGGCTGTTTTCACTGTACGTTACAGTGCTAAAAAAATCTCCCAGAAAAATCACATTAATAATTAAAGGAAGAAAATACACTTTCATAAAAACCATTGAAATATCCCAAAACAGCCAAAAAGATTTTACTTTTATTTCTTATATTTTTTTTCGTATATTATATTTCCAATTTTTTCACCACCTGCTTCACCCACTTTTCCACCTGCATAACCACCAACGGCACCAGCTACAAGGCCACACCAAAGCAGACTTGTACCAGCTGTCTCAATTCCAAAAAGCAGATTACATGTCGCATAAGCAGCCGCACCACCGCCTAGGATTCCACCAGCCGTACTTGCAGCAGCTCCTGTATACTTAACACTTCGCTCTTTATAACAGGCATCTTGTGATGAGTTATTACATAAAGTCTCAACACTATCGTACGTAAGATAAGCATTCAAACCAATGGTTAGATACGATCCTCGCGTAAGCCATTTATTTGCTCTGGCCAATTGCTCAAAATGTGGTCTAAGCGCTTTTAGATCACTCGTGCTAGAAGTACCTAACTTCTTGATCCTAAGAATCTCGGACTTATTTTTAATATTAATATGAGACTTAATATCACCCTTATAATCAAAACCACTAACTTTGTTGGCGGTACGAGTAACAACGCTATCTAGAGATTGAAAAACTTGACGCCTATAACTATAGAACTCAGGTCCAAGCTTACCGTTAGCTTTAATCGAATTTAAATATTTCCTTTCGAATTCTTGAAGTATTGCTTTCACTTGCTGATTGTGTATCGCCAAGCCTCCAACAATACTTGATGCAAATGTATTGGCACTTGCTGCATAACCGGTTATATCAATTTCTTTTGAGGTAACTGCATTCTGTACCATTGCGGCATGCTGAGAAAACGATCTTCGTTCATCTGTTGTCATAGCTTGGGTTACGATACTGTTCATATCAGATATCAAATCCATGACATCCTCTTCTTCAGCAAAACAAACTGGCTCGGGAATATAAAGAATTTGTCCCTGTAACAAGAGACCCTCAACCGGTTCAGCCCCCGAATTGAAACGAAGAAAGTCATTCTTTAATAACTCGCTTCGCCCCTCATACAAGCGCTCTGCGACTTGCTTAAGTGAAGTACGCTCAGGTACTACGTAAAAAGAAGCTTCCATGTTCTCTCCTTTGAATTACCTACTAAAAATTTTACATTATATACTGAGGCATATGTATGAAATCACAATTTTACATAGAACTCCAATTATGATTGCTTTTACAAGGCCTAATTATAGCTAAGTGACGGGATCCTGAGTTTCTTTAAGCGCCGTATTTATTTAATCGGATGAGTATTCCCATAGACCATTTTTCACATTAGCAAAATGAAATTTTCTTCATGAAGAATTTAAAATGATTCTATTATCAAAAAAAACAAAAAATATGAATCTAAAACTAACACTTATGCCATGATCTGGTGCCTGAAATATTTTTTCAGTAGAGAATATCATTACACATAATGATAATAAAAAAGGCAGTTTTCACTGCCTTTTCTCTCTCTATTAGCTACTTATTACTGGCTAACTTTAAGCACATCCAGCTTGCCGGAGTTCCACATCACGGCGAGGTAGTCTCCACTGTATTGCAGCGAGAAAGGGGTATCTCCCTTGGCAAAGGTATTACGCGCCAACTCTTTCCCCGTTGCGATATCCAGAAGAACGACATCAGCATTCTCGGTCACAGCGAAGACTTCATGATCTGACTTAAATGCCAGCGTGTTGTAGCCGTTGAACTGATTAACCACATAATTCGACTGGGGGGGCAGTGTGTAATTCAATGCTGCCTTTTGAGTGAAGGTTAAGCCTTCACCTTTCTCGAAGACCAGTAACCCTTCAGCGGTAGAGATCAGAATATAGTGACCACTGGGGGAAACTCGCAGCCCGTTGATCTTGCCCTTGTACAACTGCTCACACTTAAGTTTTTTGACATCCATGACACATAGAATATTGCTGTCAGAGAAGATGGAGCTTTTGTCGATCACAGCGGCAATAAAGTTGCCCTGTTCTGGCCCAGCGATATAGTGGACTTTCTCATCCCAACCAGAATCAACCACATTGCTGGTTGCTAAATCACTAACAAAAATAGCGTTTTCGTCAGGATGATAATTTTGGGATAAGGCGACGTAGTATTGATCACCAATAAAAAAGCTGTCGTTATAAGTCCCCGGCCCGGTACGATGAACGTCGAAATTTTTACCGGTGTTCAAACTCAGAACAGCATCGCCGCAAGCAAGATACTGGCTACTTTCACTGATTCTGAAGCTAAATCTTTCTCCAGTGCATGCTTCAGGCAACTCGACAGATTTAATTTTTTGAGAGAGATCGGTATTCCATATTTCAACGTGCCTGTCATCCAGCGCACTTCCAGTTAGCCAATGGTTCTTGCCGTAGGGAATCATCACACTCGACAGATCGGGAAGGTTTATATTGGCCTGGCTGGAGGAGTAGCTCTGCATTGGAGTCTCGATTACCTCCCCTTGAGGTAAAGTAATCTTTTTCATACTTTCATAAGAGGGAAAATAGAGTGAGTTATTAGAGAGAGTGCCCCCTACCCAGGTAGTATCAGGCATCGAAACAGTCGTTTCGGCTATAACAGAATAGGTATTTTCATCAGCATGTGAAAATGATGAAAACAAGCTGCACAGAATAAATCCAAAACCGATTTTAGCTTTCATAATTCCTTAACCTGCGCAAACATAGCCGTAGTAGAAATCCAGAAACTCTGCAACGGTCAGATTATTTCTCGTTTGTGTTGCCGGAAAATTGGCTTCTCCCCAGGTCTGCACAGTAAAGGTAATTTTTTTATCATACAGTTTCTCAAGATCTTCTTTTTTACTCTTGTCATTAATCCATGACTTATAGCTTGTGATGGGTTGTCCATCTACCAGCACTCTTGAATTACTTGAGAGAATAACCCAGTGATCTGCAGGGCAGTTACCTTTACTAGAGCTTTTCGGGCTCATATTGAGCAATCGGGATCCGATAAACAAACACACTTGCATATTATTACTGACATTCTTGGTGACAGCGTCAATAAAGTTACCCAGGCCTTTATCAAAGATAAGATTAGTTCTGTTATCGACCGTTCGGAAAAGCCCAGTTTTCACGAACCAGCCTTCCAGTGCTGAGGGCAGCGTGATACCTGAGAACTCATCCGAAGGCGACTGATAGTCGAACATACCATTGGTGGCATCACGAAGACTTGCCAAAGCAACCCAGTCGACAGGATCAATCATGTTGCTTGGGCCATTATATTTCTTGCAGTCGTTGCCAGGTTTAATTTTTAAATTACCAATTTTGGCTTCGCCTTTAAGAATCAGATCAGCAACATATTGCGCGTATACCTCTGGAAAACGAGAGGCGAGAGTCTGCATAAAGACCGTAGGGCCACAGAGAGAAGCGTAACGTTGCCGGATTTTCCAGGGTTCAATGATTCTTTTCTGAACATTTCTGCGAACGTCTTTAAGATTTTTTATACAAGTAAAAGCACTTTCACCTTTAGCTGAATCCAATTCCTTAAAGATAAGATCTAGCGACACAATTGAGCTCCATGTGTAATCCGGATGTCCATCCGTAGAATGCGCAAGATAGTAGTTAACATCCAGTTACAAAACAATATCTGCACTGCATCCTCCCTTGCTATCCCACCCAAACTCCAAATAATGGGAGGCTGAATTTTCGCAGGCACGCGGTTGTCTGCTTACGGCAAGGATTCCCATGCGCGTTATCCATACTTCTGACTGGCATCTCGGTCAGCACTTTATGGGCAAAAGCCGTCAGGCTGAGCATCAGGCCTTTCTCAACTGGTTGCTGGAGCAGCTCGACACCGAAAAGGTCGATGTGCTGGTCATCGCCGGTGATATTTTTGATACCACCACGCCGCCAAGCTACGCCCGTGAGCAGTATTATTCCTTCCTGACGCGCACCCATGGGCTGGGCGTTCAGACTATCGTGCTGGGCGGCAATCATGATGCGGTCTCGACGCTGGATGAGTCCCGCCAGCTGCTGGCCTGCCTTAATACCCGCGTGATTGCCGGTCGTCAGCAGCACTTGAGCGATCATCTGCTGCCTTTGCACAATCGCGATGGCGCGACCGCCGGTTGGTTATGTGCCCTGCCCTATCTGCGTCCGCGCGAGATGATGCAAAGCCAGGCGGGCGACAGCAGTGATGCCAAGGCCAGCCAGCTGAAAGACACCATCGCAACGCTGTATACCGACCTCTATAAAGAAGCGGAAACCGCGCGCGCTGACTCAGGCCTGCCGATTATTGGCACCGGCCATTTGACCACCCTGCACAGCAAAACCTCCGAGTCCGAGCGGGAGATTTACATCGGCACTCTGGATGCCTTCCCGGCGCAGTTATTCCCGCCCTTTGATTATCTGGCCCTTGGGCATTTGCACCGGCCGCAAATCGTCTCGCGCAATGAATGCTGGCGTTACAGCGGCTCACCTTTGCCCCTGAGCTTTAATGAAGGGCTGAAAAAAGAAGTGGTTTTGCTCGACTTTAGTGAGTCCGCCACGCCTGCGATTCGCCTGCTGGACATTCCCTGCCAGCGCGCACTTCTTAGCATCAGCACCACTCTGGATTTACTCGAACAGCGTCTGGAAGGCCTGCTGCCTGAAGCGCCATTGGATGCCTGGCTTGATATCGAAATTCTCGATGAGGGCTACCGCTCTGACCTGCAACAGGAAATCGCCGAACGGGTAAAAGATTTGCCCGTTGAAGTGCTGAAAGTTCGCCGTGGCAAGGTACGCCAAACCTCGTTGTTAATGGAGGAAGAAGAGCCCGTCACGCTGGATGAATTAAGCCCGATGGAAGTTTTCTCCACGCGATTAAGCGCAGACGATGTACCTGCAGCACAACAACCGGCGCTTACCGCCTGCTTTCGCGAAGTGCTCGATTCCTTGCAGGAACAGGAGCAACAACTCGCTGCCAGCGCCGATGGCCGCGCGGTGAATCAGGAGGTGCCGTCATGAAAATCCTGAGCGTTCGCCTCAAGAACCTGAACTCCCTCAAGGGCGAGTGGAAGATTGATTTCACCGCCGCGCCTTTTATTGATCAGGGCCTGTTCGCCATTACCGGCCCCACCGGCGCGGGCAAAAGCACCCTGCTTGATGCCCTGTGTCTGGCGCTTTATCACCAGACGCCGCGCCTGAATATCAGCACCAGCAGTAACGAGATCATGACCCGCCACACGGCGGAGTGTCTGGCCGAGGTCGAGTTTGAGGTGAAGGGTCAGGGCTATCGCGCCTTCTGGTCGCAAAAACGGGCACGTAACAAAGCCGATGGCAATTTGCAGCCCGTCGCCGTTGAGCTAGCAACGCTCGAGGGCGAAATTCTCGCTACCAAAGTTGGCGACAAGCTCAGCCAGACCACCACTATTACCGGCCTCGATTTTGAGAACTTCACCCGCTCCATGTTGCTGGCACAGGGCGGCTTCGCGGCCTTTCTCAATGCCGATGCCAACAGCCGCGCCGAATTACTGGAAGAGCTGACCGGCACTGAAATTTACGGCCAGATTTCCACTCACACCTTTGAGCTGACCCGTGAGCGTCAGCAACAGGTGCGCGAACTCGAAGCGACACTGAAAGGCGTGCAGCTGCTGGATGAGGCCAGTATCGCCGAGAAAACGAATCGCCAGACGGCACTGCAAAGCTCACTCACCCAGGCCCAGCAGCAGAGCACAGAGCTGCAAAAGCTTATCCAGTGGCAGGAGCAACGTCAGCAGGCCACGAGCCAGCTGCAGCACGTGAACGAACAGCTGCAATCTGCGTTACAGGCACAAGCTCAGGCAGAACCTGCGCGGCAGAAATTGGCCCAGCATCAACCCGCCAGTGAACTGCTGCCGCTTTATCAGGAGCAGCAAAAACAACAGGCACAGACGCAGGAAAGTGAAGCGGCATTAAAGGCACTGCGGGAATCGCTGGGAGCACTTGAGCAGCAGCACGCGGCAGCGAAAGAGGCCGTCACCGCTACTGACACCCAGCTGCAGGACAAGCGCGCTGCTCACGACACCTTGCTGGCCTTGCTTGAGCAGATCACCCCGCTGGATAGTGAAGCTGAGCGTTTGCTGAAGGAGGCTAACGTGGCGAAAGATCAGCTAGCCGCACTTAATGACAACGTGACTGCCAGTGAACAAGCCGTCAGCACCACGCAACAGCAACTGAACGACCTTAATCAGCAGCGTGAACAAGCCGAGGCCTTTATTCAGTCCCAGCCTCATCAGGCGCAAATCGGTCGCAGTCTGGAGCGTTGGCAAACCCAGCTCCATGAACTGACGCACCAGCAGACCCAGGCAGAGAAACTGCAGCAGCGTCTGACGGCCGATAAGGCTTCAGCCGAACAACTGACAGCGCGCTTGCCAGCGCTGGAGCAACAGCTCAAGGCCTCGCAGGATCAGCAACAACAGCTGACAGCCGGGCTTCGTCAACTGGAAGCGACGCAGACTCAGGATGGCAGCGAGCAACACGCCGCGCTGGATAGCCAACTGCATGACTGGCAGGCGCTGAACCTGATCGCCCAGCGCTTGCCGGACGTCAACGCGCGCTTTCTGGAGCTTGAGCAGGAAAGCAAGGATGTAACGGCGGCGCTGGGGCATAAAACTCAGGAGCATCAGCAGGTTACAGAAGCGCTGCAGCGGGCAAGAAGTGATTACAAACACTGCAATGCGTCGGTCAAACAACTGCAGCAGCTGATTGAGCAAGCTCGCCTGATTGCCAGCCTTGAAGCGCACCGTGCCGACCTCAAAGAAGGCGAGCCCTGCCCGCTCTGCGGTTCACAGGAGCACCCGCTGGTACAGCGTTATCAGCAGTCGCCCTCCATTGATGAGAATAGCCAAACCCTGGCGACAGAAAGCGACCGCCTTGCAGGATTGCTCGCCGAAGGCACTCGCCTGAGTAACCAGCAAAGCGCGCTGAATACGGAGATGGAGCAGCGCCGAGCACGGCTTTCCCAGTTGCAAGGCCAGATGGGCGAGCTACAGCAACGCTGGCAGGAACATACACGGAAACTGCACGCGGAGTTGCTGATTCTGGGGGATGAAGCCAGTCTGCAACGCTGGCTCAATACCTTTGCTGAGCATGGTCAAACCCTGCAGGAGCAGGTTCAGGCACGTCAGCAACAGCAGCATCAGTACCATGAATTACAGCAGCAATTGGCCAGACATGAGCAGGCCCTGCAAAAACTCAGTCATGAGCGTGAAAGTCTGCTGAAAGATAAGGCGCAGTATGATCGTCAGGCGCAGGAAATCTCACAGCAGTTAAGCGAGCTTCAAACCCAGAGCGAAACGCTGGCGACAACGCTGACTCAGGAACTGGCCGCCGTTGAGTTAACGCTACCGGCACAAACGGAGCGTGATGACTGGCTACAGCAGCGCCAGCAGGCACTCAATGAAGTGCAGCAACAGCAGCAATGGCTGAATGAGCTACAAGAAAAGCGCGGCGAACTCAACAATCAGCTGACGCAGCAGAATGCCACCCTCGCCCATCTTCAGCAGCAGCAGGCCGAGCTGAACACCCAGCGCGAAAGCAAGGTGCAGCAGTGCAATGAGGTGATCAACCAGCGACGAGCACTCTTTGGTGACAAGCTCGTCGCGGATGAAAAAGCCCGCAGTCAGCAGCAGCTGAGTGATGCCGAGCAGCAACGTGAGAACGCCCGTCAGCAGCTCAACACCCTTAATGAGCAATGGCAAAGTCAGCAAGGGCAGCAGCAGCGCCGCGCTGAGGAGCTGAAACAGTTACAGGCGCAGCTGGTGAAGCTCACCCAGCAGTGGCAGAACGCCCTGACCGCCAGCCCCTTCGCGGATGAGGCTGCTTTCCTCGCGGCGGCACTCTCCCCTGATGAGAAAGCGGCGATTACCGAGCAACTGCGCACGCTGGATGATGAAGTCACCCGCCAGCAAGCGCTGTTAAGTGCAGCGCAAAAGCAGCAGGAAGCCCTCAATTCTGAGGTGTTAACCGAGCAACCGCTGGCCGAGCTGCAGCAAACCCGTGATGCGCTGGCTCAAAGCCTGACGCAAATGAGTGAGGAACTCGGTGCCATTAACAGCGAGCTTAAGCGCGATCAGGAGCAGCGCTCAGCGCAGCGAAGTCTTGTGGATCAGCTCAAGCAGCAGCGACAGGAACTGACCACGTGGGAGCACCTCAACGAGCTGATTGGCTCTGCCAAAGGCGATAAGTTCCGCCGCTTTGCTCAGGGGCTGACGCTGGATTATCTGGTGCATCTGGCCAATCGCCAGCTGGGTCGTCTTGATGGCCGTTATCAGCTTAAGCGCAAGCCGGATGCGCCGCTGGAACTGGCGGTAATGGATACCTGGCAGGCCGATACGGTGCGCGATACCCAAACCCTGTCGGGGGGCGAAAGCTTTCTGGTGAGTCTGGCGCTGGCGCTGGCCTTATCAGAACTGGTCAGCCATAAAACGCGGATTGACTCGCTCTTTCTTGATGAAGGTTTCGGCACACTGGATGCGGACACGCTGGAAGAAGCTCTCAATGCCCTTGATAGCCTGCAGGCCAGCGGCAAGATGATCGGCATTATTTCCCATGTCGAGGCGCTGAAAGAACGTATCCCGACGCAGATTCAGGTCAAAAAACAGGCAGGGCTTGGTTATAGCCTTCTGGATGAGCGTTATCGTTTTAATCAGGCGGAGTGATCCGGTACACTTTGCCCGCTTTTGCAGTCAGGCGCCGCCAAGCGCCTGACTTGCCTGAGCCTTTTTGCTGTTTCAGCCGGGCAAGAAGCTCTGGCAACCGCCACTATCGAGACACGATCGACTATCAAGAGACTATCGAGAGTCTGATGAAACCTTTAAAACGCTTCAAATGGACGCTGACAGCCCTGCTGGTGATGGTCATCGGCGCTGGCATTACCGCCGGCCACAGCCTTTATCAGGAACCGCCAGCAACACTGCTGATCAAAGCCAATCCCGAGCATTCTTTCTGGCCCCAAACCTGGGCCGCCAGTGCAGTGCTGTGGCTGATGCCGCCTCGTGAAGCGGACATCGACAAGCTCAATGCCCGTGCAGCAGCTCAGGAGTTCACCCTGCTGCCCAACAGAACACTGGCAAACGCAATACTTGAGCATTTCCTGGATCATGGTCTAAAAATAAATGCACACAATACAGCAGGCGGCTCGCAAATGACGGCCCTGCACTATGCGGCGCTGAGTGATGACCCGGAAGCGGTAAGGATGTTGCTGCACCTGGGGGCAGACACCAAGGCTGTCGATAAAGACGGAAAGACCCCGTTGCAGCTGGTGGATCAGGCCGCAGAGCTTAACCCGAATAAGGATTTTTCCAAGGTACAAACACTGCTGAAAGACTGGCAGGGCGAGGATGCCACCGCAGGCTAAGCGTGGCTTTAGTGAATGATGATCAAGGATGAAAGGGTCAGCAAGGAGGCGTCTGACAATGAATACCCATAACTTGCGGTTTTACTGGATGATCGGGCTGGTGGTCGGCATCATCACCCTGCTGGTCTGCACCCGTTCCTGGGGGGAGTCTGCCGCCAGCTGCAAGCAGGTCTCTCTCTACGGTGTTGATAATCAAGGGGTGGTGATAAAGCCCGCGTTGATCGGCCCGGAATATATTTCCAGCATCTCCAGTCGGGAAGCGGAAAACCCCGGCGAATCCTCCTTACTGGACATGACACTGACCAAAGCCGGCAGCTACAAACTCCACAATTACACCCAGAGCCATATCGGCAAAGCACTGGCTGTCTATTGCGGCGACAAGGAAGTGACGCGCCCCTTTATTATGGCGCCCATCAGCGGACAGCTGCGGATTACCGTGCCACCTAAAGAAGGTATCTGACCGACACGTGTTCAGTCAGAAATCACTCGGCAGATGAAACAGAAACGGGAGCTCAGGCTCCCGTTTTTTTATTGCCAACGCAGGATAGCTTAGCGCTTCACCACGGTCGCAATTCGTGAGCGCACAGGAATATTGTGGCTCTCCAGGCCCGGTTTTTGACCGTGGAAATCAAAGTCCAGCTCAACACCCGGACGGAACAGCAAGCAATGGGTTGAGCCGCCAAAGTGGAACATGCCCAGCTGCTCGCCCTTGCTAATATGCTGACCTTCATACACGCGGATATCGCAGGTGGACACTTCCGCCATGCCGATGGCGACAAAGCACATCAGGCCGATATCGGGGTTATCCGCTTCAATGTAGATAAAGGCGCGAGCCGCCATCTGGGCGATATAGCCCTGCGAGCCGTTGGGCGCGGAATCATCCGGGCCATCCGGATTGGCAAAACCCTCCATAAAGGCTTCGGAATAATAGGTGCCGGGCTCGACATAGGCTTTCACGATGGTGCCACTGACCGGGCTATGCCAGCGGTGATAGCTAAGGGCACTGAGGAATGCCTGATACAGCGTACCGCCGACAAAGCCTTCCGCGTACTCATCCCCTGCCAGCAAATGCTCCAGCGAGTAGGGCTGTCCCTTGATCCAGAAGTGATCCCGCCACTTCAAATCCGTCACTTTATTGAAGGGCGCGGACTCACAGGCGTTGGCAATAACATTGTCATCCTCAGGGGCGGCCAGAGGGCGTACTCCCTCACGGAATTCGCGAGTGAAGAAGTCATCCCAGGAGCGATAGCCGTAGTGAGGGGCCGATGGATCGCAGACAAATTGCTCGGCAAAGTTTGGCATCGCCTGTTGTGCAGCCGGGCCAAACCAGCCTGAGGGGCCGTCGTTCAGCACGTACACAGAATCAGCCGAGAGCAAATAGCGGCCCCAGGCATCCAGCACATTCTTCAGGCATTCATTGACCATCGGCTGGATAAAGGCAGCAAAACCCGCTGCCGTACCCATCGGCCAGTTGAGAATGGCATTAATGGGGAAGCCAATCAGCCCGGCGGGCTGACCATCCACCACCAGAAACTCCGGCGCATGGGTCAGGATGACATTCATCGCCGCCAGCATGGTGTGGTAGTTACGAATCTGTGGGCGCTGGTTCGGGTTCTTGTTGTACGGCGGCTTATGCGGCACCTGCGCGAACATCATGTTGAACAGCATAAACACGGTCGCGTCGCTTTCGATCAGCAGTTTGAAATCCTGCAATACCGGGTGCAGATGCCGGTCGAACAGCACATCCAGAGATTCTTTGGCATTGGCATCCAGCACCTCGGCCTGCAGCGGGGGAAACTGCTTATGGGCTTCGGCGACTACGCGCTGCAGCCAGGTTTCCAGATGCTGCTGATCCGAAGGCAGCCACTGGCCGACCTGATAGGGAGCTGCGGTCATATCCTTTTACCTCTCCAATCGTTCTTACTTAGGGTAGAAACTTAGCCATGCCTGCTCTGATGACAGGCAAAGCTCCTGCGGATGAAGCGGGCCGCCATAGCGACCGATGATAAAACCCGGACACACGATGCTGATCGCGTGCACCACAACAAAGGTCGCATAAGCAGATGAAGGATGTTTTTCAGAAAGCCGATGAAATTGCGACTCATTCGTCGAATTACACGAACAACAAGGGAATATCGTTTTGCAAACGAAGGATCGAGAAACAACAAAGCAGCCACGGTGGGCTGCTTGCTCAGGAACCGCTAATGCCACCTAGAGTGGTAGCAGATTGTGGTCACAGATGGTCTTCACCACCAGGGATGAGGAGTAATTCAGGATAGGAATATCAGCGAAGATCTGCAGGAAATTATAGAGGTACTCGGTGTAATCCTGCGCTTCGCGAAATTTACCGATCATCACAAAGTCATAGTCATTACTGACCAGATAACACTGCACAATCTCAGGATGACTGTCGCAGATCTTCTTCATGCGCTTGTCGATATCCATGCTGTCTTGCGCCAGCTTGATCATGAACATCGCTGTCACCTGAAAGCCCAGCTTCTTCTCATCCAGCACGGTTCTGCGTGCCTTGATGTAGCCTTCGCTTTCCAGTTTTTTAATACGTCGGTAACAACTCGCCGAAGATAATCCTGCTGATTCACTGATGACTTCAGGGCTCAACACGGAGTTTTCCTGAAGTTTCGCGAGAATCTTTAAATCAAAAGCATCTGCCATTCCATGCCCCGGATGCAAAAATAACGTCAAATTCCCCCTAAATTTGCAACATAACGTGCAGCACTGTAAAGCACTATTTTAGAGTGAAATTAACACGCCACCTTTCGTAAAAACTGAAATATCAGGTAACGCTCTATCTAAACACACTGATCATTCGCACGGATGCTTGCATCCAACGGACAGAGGAAAGTCGCTATGGGAGAGAAAATCCCCTATTACAGCACCCCTGCTCATCAGGGTAAGAAAGACTTTGAATTACTCGGTATCCCCCAAAAACTCCCCGCCTTCACTGCCGAGTGGAGTACCTACGTCGAAGGCTGGAGTACCATCGCCCGCGTCGGCAACCCCTGGTCCAATCTGAACGACGCCCCACGGGATAATTATTACAACCCGCTGGAAACCCCCTACGGTGATGTTAACGCTATCGTGCCCTGGGTGCCCTATCCGCAGCGAATGGTGACGTTTTTCTCCCATGACGGCGCCCAGTATAACCCGCAACTGAAACGCAAGCTCACCGAAGAAGAGCTCTATTACCTGGCAGATCATGGCCAGATCACGCTGGATGGCACCACGTTTGCGCTTTATCAGGCAGACCCTGCGAGTGAGTCCTCCACGCTGCTGCAGATCCCCCGCAATCAGTGCTGCCATATCGACTGGACTGGCCCCTATGTGGATTACGAACCTCTTGGTCCACGTGGCTGGCTGGATGAGTATTGCGAATGGTCCATCGAACACAACGACAGCGGTGTCGCTGGTCAACAGGGAAAAATGCAGGCCATCACCTTCACCTGTGAAAACCCTGCCTACTATCTGGCGCTCTGGGATTTTGACCCGAATATCGTGCTCCGGCTGTACCAGGCCTACATCGACAAAGCGGCAAAGCTGGAAGACCTGTACCTGAAGGACAGCGACGGCAATACCGTTACCGACCCCACCACCGGCAAGCCGGCTTACGACACCACCAATCTATGGAATCGTGGCACCCAGCGTGTCGCCGGAAAATTCGGCGGAGCCATGCACCTGACTTCCGGTCCGAACACCCTAAGCGCCGAGATTTACCTCGCTGCCGCGGCCTCCATGCAACGTGACGAAAAATACTGCATCTCAGCGCAGGCCCTGCTGTGCGCAGCAGAGTACGGAATGGTGGCACGCAACTCCGACCCCACCATTGGTTACAACGCCAATATGGCCGCGATGAAAGGCCCGATCTGCCTGACCGATCCCGTGGGGCTTTATATTCAGCAACCAGAAAGCTTTGATAGCTGGAAAGGCCCGCAAGGGCAGGATTTGAGCCAATACTGGGAAGTTTGCCGGGGTAGCGCAGGTACAGGGCCTGATGGCTCAGACCAGATTCTGCAGGCACGTTTTGCTATTCCACAAAGTGCAGGCTTCACCATTGAAGACATCACCATTAACGGGGTGCCGGTGAAATACGCAGGCCAGGTCGCCCAGCAGTTGCGTGTTGCACTTTCTGCGACCGCCCGCGCCGAGGACAACTACGACCCGGTGATCCTTGATCGCGTTCAGGACCGCATCAAGGACCCGCAACCCTGGCCGGTACAGCTGATGAGCGAAGCCCTGTTTAACGGCAATTCTGCCAGCGACCTTCCCACTCGCCTGATGGCGGGCAGCAGCTACACCTTTATTCTCACCACCCAGTGCGCCAACCGTGATACCACACCCGCTAATGCCCGTATCGAGTTTGATAACCCGGACATCAGCGTCAGTGTTTCAGCCATTGAGTTTGATTGCCCGCAGGCGCCGGATCAGCTCGATCGTCGCCCTACCGAGCAGTTCACCCTGACGATCAGCATTAAGGAAAACGCGACGCCCGGCTGGGTCAGCCTGCGTGTTCTGAACCCGGACGAAGGCACCAGCCCAAGTGCTGAAGACCATCCCTGGGCACAGGGCATGGCACGCATCCTCAGCAGCTAATGACGACCTGAAAGACAGACGCATAACTCCATCTAAGTGAGATGGGCAGCCACAACACCGGCCTGTCCATCGCCGTATTGATAAGGGATTAGCATGATCGAACGTCTTAACTCTTCGCGCCATTGCGCCATCACCTCGCCTGCACGCTGGCTCACCCTCGCCTGCAGCGTGCTGATGAGCACCTCGGTATGGGTATTTAGCGCCAATGCCCAAGCAGCAACCACCAATGCCGCCCCGACATCCACAAACAGCTGCGTGGCTCAGCTGGTCACTGATCCGGATAGCGGGTTGTTTATCACCAGTGATACGCCCTACCTCTCCACGCAGGCCGATGTGAACTGCTATGCCTGGCAGATGTTTATTGGCATGAACTGGCCGGTTGACCCTGCCTGGCCTGCCAAAAAAGATCTGGCCGGTGAGCCTGATCGCAAAGCCACCTTTAGCCAGTGGGGCGTTCCTGCCGACCCATCCAAACCGCTGAATACTGCGAGTGTGTGGGGTTCCTATAAAAGTGCCTCCACCATCTTCCTGCCGGATGCCAAAGAGCCAGAGGACTGGGGAGTGACCACGCCCAAACCGGCGAGTTGCCCAAGTAGCGGCACAGTTTTGGTCCCACGGGTATTAAGCGCCATCAGTAAGAGCGGGCACCACCAAAAGAACCACTCCACCCCTGAAAGCTTCACGACCGACCTGGGTGACAAGATCATGGAAGCCACCGGCGGCTGGCTGACGGATCAGGCCGGTAATCTGGTGTACTTCGAACAGAAAGTGGGCAAGGCCGAGTTCGACTACATCAAAAAACACAAACTCTACGATGCAGATCAGCAGAAAGTCGTCGCGACCGATGCCAGGCAATATCCAGCGGGAATCAACCTGCCCACGGGCAAAGCGCTGAACCTCAGAAACCCACCGAGCACACCTCAGCATCAGGATGAATTGGGCTCCTTTGAGCTGAAAGCAGCCTGGCGGATTCTGACCGGCAATACCGGGCTTTATCACCGCTACGTCACCAGCTCCGCCTGGGTCTATAACCCGATTACCGACCATTGCACCGAACAGGTCGTCGGTCTGGTTGGGCTTCATATCATCCATAAAACCGAGCGTTTCCCGGACTTTGTCTGGGCGACATTTGAGCAGGTGGATAACGTTCCGGACAGCGCTGCTGCCACCACGACTACGGCTGACAATACGGGCACATCCCCTCAGGGCTTCAGCTTTAATAACCCTGACTGCGCCAAGACGGGTGAAGACTGCACGCCGAATCAGGCACGTATAGATTGCCAGGACGGTAAGTGCAAGGCGCTGTATCCGCTCAATGCGAAGGTACAGGTAACGCGGGTTAACCCGATTGCGCCTTCCATTAACGACCTCAATACTGCGGTACAGCAGTGGATAGGCAGTGCAACGGCTAACCAGTCCGTGTTCCAGTATTACCAGTTGGTGAATGTCCTCTGGGATGGCAGCCCCAACCTGCCAGCTCATGCACCTGGTAGTGGCGCAACGATACCGCTGGCCTACGGCAGCTTTGAATCCACCAACAGCATTCCAGTCGCCAATACGACCCTTGAAACCTACGCGCAGGAAGACAGCTGCAATAGCTGCCATCAGAAAGCCACCATTGCAGGCAGCGATACACTGGCCTCGGATTTCTCATTCCTGCTGCGACAGGCGTCTTCACCTGCGAAAGGCACTACGCAGAAAGAGACCAGGGCAAAGTAGCCCGCACAGGGTGACTCTTCAACGGAATGGAAAGCAAAAGCCCCGGCACATCACCGGGGCTTTTTTCGAGGGCTTGCACGCAGGAGAAACAGACAGCGGGTTCGCCACTACAGGCTAAACACAGCACTCAGAGTGTCATGGGAAGTGCCGGTACGCGGTTCATCTGGCTAAGCGCCTGTGACATCACCACGGTATCCACCGGATAGCAGTACACCATGGCACCAATGCGGCGCAGCAGGGGCACCGCCTTGTCCCCACGGTACTGCAGGCTGACTTCATTCAGCCCTTCCAACATCAGCTTATGGCCGTCAGTATCGGTCAGGGTCAGTTCGGGGCAGTAAAGATCAAAGCCCAGCTCACGCAGCAGATGACGAAGACGCTCGCAGTCTTCCGTTGCCAGCAGATGCACTTTATTGGCGTAGATCGCATCCAGCATCATTCCCATCGCGACCGCTTCTGCATGGGCGACGCGATGCTGAGACATTTCCTCTATCCGCTTGGCACCCCAATGGCCGTAATCCAGCGGGTCAGACTTGTCGTTAATATGGCGGATATAAAGCTCTGTACAGCGGCGGGTCACATAATGGGTTTCGCGATCATCGAAGCGGCGCAGTGGCTCCACATGGTCTTCGATATAAGTAAAGAGATCCGCATCAAAAGTGGCAGCCACCTTCACCGCCTCCGCCAGACCGAGAAGCTTGTCCTGACGGTTGATGGCGCGAAGCATATCGACCTCATCAATCACCGTTTCAGGTAAAGGAAGCATATCGGTCATATGGCGTGGGTTAAGCGCAGTAGTGGACCGGCGTGGATTACGAGTGCCCGTCTTGCCACTCATATCCTCGGCATAGACGCCCGCAGGAATACTCTTGATGCCTTTCAGGCCCCAGCCTTCAAAAAATCGCGACAGCCGTGCGAGGAATTCGGACTTGCCAAACCCGAAGGTGGAGAAAAGACGCTCCTGACTTTTCGGATCTATCATGGCAGGTTGTTGCTCCATAACCGCTCCTTTGATGCATGTCCCTGAATCCACAAAGGCTTTTTGCCTCTGCCGGGAAGTGCTTAAGCCCGCCTGCTGCCAACCACCTAAAAAAAGAGCAACTGGTTTAAAACGACTGTCATTTCACTTCTTCAGTGATAACCATGGTAGGGGAAGCGGCTGCGGCAGACTCTTCGAATACGATAGGAATCTGCAAACCCGAGAACGTTTTTTAGTCCGGAATGACGAGGTTTCTTCATCAGGCATTCAAGTAAGCGCCAGGGCTTCATATTAAGGCTTTTCCTGAGCCAGCGTTTTTTGCTGATTGGCTGTTCAAAATCCAAACATCTGAATTTATTAGGTTTTTCTTATAAACACGAGAAAACCCGGTTTTTATGAGACGTGCGGAGAGTCAGCGTGCCTGGTTGGCACCGGGAGCGATAAGCCTGGCAACAAAACCAGAGCACGAAACCAATGAGAAAAAAGCGTCATTAGAGCCGCCACAGTGACGAGGTGGTTTTCACGCCACTACTTTGAGCCAGAAGGATCTGTAAGGGGCTTGTAGATACAGCGATGAACCCCTGACAGGATTCCTGTCGGGGGTAAAAAGCAACCGAGGTGCCTCAGTAGAAACACTTCGGAAGAATGCTCAGGACAGCAGATAAGCTCGTGGTTAAATCCAGCGCTGATTCTCATAGCTGACCGTCTGATCAGACTCGGTCGTGCCGGTGTGCGCGGTTGAGGCAGGCTCAATCAGCATAATCGCCGTGCCCGGAATCGCTTTTGGACAATGCTCCACCCCTTTAGGGACGATGTACATCTCACCGGGGTTCAGCACCACGTCTTTATCGCGAAACTGCAGCGTCAATTGGCCGGAAATAACCATAAACAGTTCATCCTCATTTTCATGAGCATGCCACACCAGCTCGCCCTCCCCTTTGGCGATCTTGATCAGCTGGCCATTACTGGTGCCCACGATATGCGGCGTCCACAGGCTATCGAAACAAGCCAGCTTCTCCGCCAGATTGATCTTTTCATTAGTAGAAAGAGGGGTCGTTACAGTACTCATCAGGCTAACTCCAACAAATGATGGACAGAGCTTAGCCTGATGACAGAGACCGGACTTGTAGAAAATTGCGGGAGTTGCAGAAGGTTGCGCTTGTTTCGGCATGAGTGATCAAAAAATAATCACGTGATGATTAACATATCCGGTCTTTATCTCACTATTTTTTACGTTAGTACTATAAACCCGATAATTCTTTAATGATCACCTTGTCAAAATTAACGTAACCCTTAACTGTTTTTCCATTCTTTGTAATAAAAGAGACGGCGAAATACCACTGAGAGTTAATTCTATCCAAGGAATGAATAATCAACGTATCCCCTTTTACGAGATAAGCCTTTTTCTGCTTACCTTGACTATCAAAAAAATGAGTTTGTCCTGAAGATACCTTTCCATAGACCTCCCGATCGCCAGTCTCCTCAACAGGTCTTCCGAAGCTATAAAGTCTGGCTTCATTAGCAAGCCCGATATCGTTATGGGAGTAGATGATCACCTTATGTCTATTAAGATCATAAACAGCTTGAAAAGTACCCGGCCCATCTCTGAAATTACTTACAAAAACACCCTGTTTGATTTCATCGTAGTCACAGAGTATTAGCACCTCTCCATTAAATAAAAATGGCTGAATACGGTGGTCAACACTATGATAAAACTGAGCACATTCATTGACGACAGTATTATAAATCACAGCGATTTCTTGTTGCCCATCACCATCAATATCTCCTATAGCAGCAGCTGCTCCCTCTTCTGAATAGATATCGGCATCTGATAAGTCAAAGCACTGGCTTTTATGGCAGTATTCATAACTGTCAGTACTCTGAGTCAACGGGGTAAAATCCACTCCAGCGAAAACGCATGCACTTTGAAGAAAAAGAGCAATGCTCAAAAGCACTCTGAAGATCAACGCCATCATTAATTACTCTTGAGCATTTTTAAGAAATGCGTAAAAAAGGTAGTAGTCAGCTTCGTATCGCTTAAACTTATGCTTTCTGATTTTCTTGTTATGCCCTATCACATCAACCTTCAAAAAAACTAGCTTCCCCTTGGTGGGCATATCAACATCAATAGAAAAACCAGGCGCTAAAGCCAACGTCCTCTTGAAGAAAGGATAATAAACTATTAACGCACTCTCTTTTCTCACTACTTTAGTTTCTTCAAAAGCGAACTTGTATAAAGCAACCAAAAAAAACAAGATTGATATATCGATTTCTGGACAATACCAACCAAGCACTCTATCAAAAAACAAAAAAACAATGACATATATGATCCAAGAACAAAAAGAGAATGCAATCAGTTCCAGGAACCATAATATCCAATAGGCTGGGGATGAACCACGCCGCCAAATGTCATTGTTTCTATAATTACTGGCAAGTTTATTAAGTGCTTTTTCTCTGAGCAGTTTATACTCTAAAAGTTCTTTAGCAATATAAACTTTTCTTTCAGAACTTTTATTCACTAATAAAAAATCACAAAAGCCACTCATTTTAGATATATTAAAAACATCATCCCAACGCAGCAAACCTGACTCTTTACCTATGGATAGATACCATAAGCCGTCTTCATCAACACCCAGCTCTTTATTTCTACAAAAAAAAGATTCACCAAGATAAATAAAACCACAAAATACAGCAAGAACGAATAAAATACCCAGATATAAATATCTATCTAAAAACTTATCGACATCAAATAACGCACCGCCTGATAGATAAAAAATAAAAATCAAACTCACAAAAGCTATAGCAAAGCTAAGCATTGACCTTTTCATATAAACCTTTGGCCAAGGCCGCGAAAATCGATATTCTTTCATCCGGACAACACTCAATAAATAAGTCTTTGAAGGCTTAATTCTTTGAAAAAATAACTATAAAACATCAATATAGGCAATTGGCAATTAACCTTGAAAAGCTAAAACAGAGAGGGCCCTCTCACTGTAAATGAAATACTTTTCATATTTTTTATAAAGGGAACAAACAAGCATCACACACAGGGATGTAACAAAATATTGCAGATAAGGATATTACCTATACATTCACCAACAAAAAAGCCCTGCGGATTAATTCCTGCAGGGCTTTGTCATAACAGCTATCGGTGTTACTGCGCGCTTGGTGTCTCGGGTAATGAAGGCGCGCCGCCGAGAGCTTGATAGAGCGTCATCATATTGGTGAGCTGGTTATAGCGGTTTTGAGCCAGTGCAAGCTCAGCGCTGCGACGGGTGTTTTGCTGATCCAGCCAGTCCTGCACGCCGGTGGCGCCAGCACGGTAGCGGGATTCAGCCACGGCCTCGGCCTGCTTCGCCAGCGTATAGGAACGAGAAAGCGCCGCTTCCTGTTTCTGATACTGCGTCCGCGCGGAGAGCGCATTTTCCACATCCTGAAACGCGGTATAGAGGCTTTGACGGAAGTTAACCACCGCCTGCTCATAGGCGTTTTTGGCAATCGCCGTATTCAGCCTGGCCTGATTGAACTCAATAAAGGGCAACGTCAGCCCGGCACCCAGCGTTGCTACGGGATTTTGCAGCAGGCTGAGTAGCTGCGCACTGGATGTACCAATTGAGGATGTCAGGCTCAGGGTTGGGTAATAGCTGGCGCGGGTGGAATCCGCATCCGCCAGCAGGCTGCGAAGGCGCATTTCTGATGCCTGAATATCCGGCCGATTGGCCAGTACCGAAGCAGGAATCGCCGCATTCAGCTCTGGCATGGCCAGCGTTGGCAGGTTTTGAGGATCAGGCACGCTGTGATCAGGCGACTGGTTAAACAGGATAGCCAGCGCGTTTTGCGCTTCGACTTTCTGCTGCTCAAGGTCGGCCAGATCCGCCTTTTGCGATTCCACATTCTGCTCAGCCTGCAGCAGCTCCAGATTGGTGACCGCACCGGCGCGATACTGCACCCGCACCAACTCCAGGGTTTTCTGGTTGTATTCGATACTGGCCTGCGAGGTGGCAATGGACTGGTTCAGGTAGGCAATCTGCCAGTACAAGTTCGCCACCGTGCCCACCAGTGTCAGCGCGGTTTCGGCTTTGTCCTGCTCGGTCGCACGCGCTTCCCAGGTATCAGCATCACGAGCGCTGGCCAGTCGGCCCCACAAATCCAGCTCGTAACTCAGGTTGCCTGACAGGCCGCTGGAGTCGGACTTGCCACCATTTTCCAGATCTCGCTGCTGCGAGCTGCTGGCCGAAACCGACACATCCGGCGTGAGGTTGGTGGCCGTAAGCCCGGCCTGCAGCCGCGCCGCCTGAACTTTCAGGGTCGCCGCCGCCAGGTCGTTATTGGTGGCCAGTGCGCGGTCAATCAATTGATTCAGCACCGGGTCATGAAAGACTTCCCACCAGTGATCCGTCGCCAGCACCTGTTCGCCCGTGGTGGGCTGGTGCCAGCTGGCAGGAATATCCAGCACCGGGCGCTCATAGGTGGTTTGCGTCAGGGAGGCACAGCCGCCCAGTGTCATCGTCAGAGTCAATGCGATGGCCGCAGACAGTGGCCGCCAGCGCAGCATAGGTTGCTTATTCACGAGCCAAGGCCTCTATAGGATCAAGACGTGAGGCATTCCGCGCAGGCAGGAAGCCAAACAGCACGCCGATCAGGGTGGAACAGATAAACGCTGAGACAATCGACAGTGCCGAGAACACCATCGACAGGGACGAAACGAAGTAGCTGAAGATCTCGCCGATACCGAAGGACAACAGAATCCCGAGGGTGCCGCCGATCAGGCAGACCAGCACGGCCTCGATCATAAACTGCTGCATGATATCGAGCTGACGCGCACCCACCGCCATGCGAATACCGATTTCACGGGTACGCTCTGTCACTGAAACCAGCATGATATTCATCACGCCGATCCCGCCGACGATCAGTGAGATCACCGCGATGGAGGAGATCAGCAGGGTCAGAGTCGTGGTGGTTTTCTGTACGGTTTTCAAAATGCTGTCGGAGCTACGGGTGAACACATCCTTGGTGCCGTGACGGGTCGTCAGCAGGTGTTCAATGCCCTGCTGCGCCACATCGCTGGAGACACCATCGGCCACACGCACAGTGATGGAGCTGAAATACTGCTGGCCGGTCAGTCGGCTCATCACCGAGGTGTACGGCATCCAGACATTCAGGTTCTCATCGTTAAAAGCGCTGTCACTGGGGGCCGTCACACCGATAATAGTGACCGGCACATTACCGGCCAGCACGATTTTGCCGAGGGCATCACCGCCATTGGGAAAGAGCTTTTTGTAGGTGTTCTGGTCAATCACCGCCACCTGGGCGCGCTGGTCGATATCCATGGTTTGCAGGCTGCGCCCTTCCTGAATATCCACGCCTTTGACGCGGAAGTAGGCATCACTCACGCCCTTCACCGACGCGCTGACCACTTCACTCTTATAACGAAGCTGCACCGAGTTGGAGATATTCGGCGTCAGGCTGTCGACATAGACCTGCGCCCGCAGTGCTTCCAGATCCGACGGCACCAGCGTTTGCACCCGAGAGGAGCGAATATCCCCCCAGCCTTTACCGGGAAACACGTCAATGGTGTTGGTGCCGATGGAGTTAATGTCACTGATGACCTTCTCCCGCGCGCCATTACCGACCGCCACCACGCTTACCACCGCCGTGATACCGATGATGATGCCGAGCATGGTCAGCAAGGTACGCAGGCGGTGACTGGCCATCGCCAGCCAGGCCATGCGAAAAGCCTCGATAAACAGCCCCCAGCGAATTTTGAACGCCGAAGAGGCCGACACGCGCTCGCCCCGCTCCCGCTTCACCGCTTGCGCCGGGACGTAGTCCGGGTTGGCTTCATCCGAGAGAATCTCGCCATCCTGAATACGGATGATGCGCTGCGCCTGTTTGGCGACGTTCGGGTCGTGGGTCACGATAATGATGGTGTGCCCCTGCGCATGCAGCTCTTTCAGAATCTGCATGACCTCAACACCGGAATGGGTATCCAGCGCACCAGTGGGCTCATCCGCAAGGATGACTTCACCGCCGTTCATCAGCGCACGGGCAATACTGACACGCTGCTGCTGACCACCGGAAAGTTGCGCCGGTTTATGGTGAATACGCTCATCCAGCCCCAGACGGCCCAGCAAAGCGATTGCCCGTTCACGGCGCGCCTTGTCATCCGCACCGTCATAAATGGCCGGCATTTCAACATTGCCCACGGCATCAAGGTGCGAGAGCAAATGATAGCGCTGGAAGATAAAACCAAAGTGGCTACGGCGAAGCGCGGCGAGTTCATCGGTTTCCAGCTCGCCGGTCTCTTTGCCATTGACCTTGTAGGAGCCGGAGGTTGGGCGATCAAGACAGCCCAGAATATTCATCAGGGTGCTTTTACCTGACCCCGACGCGCCCATGATGGCAACCAGCTCACCGGCCTGAATGGACAGGTTGATTCCCTTAAGAATCCGCACCTGTTCATCTCCCGAGGCGAAGCTGCGCTCAAGGTTGGTAATTTCCAGCAGTGCATCAGACATTAGTCACCTCACATGCCGGGTACAGGGCCGCGACGGCGGCTGCCGGAGCTTGAATTGGCGGCTGCGGCAGTGACGGAATCCCCCACCAGAATACGGTCGCCCTGCTCCAGGCCATCCGTTACCTGAATGTAGATGTTGTCCTTAAGACCCGTGGTAATGGTGCGCTTCTCCGGTTGGTTCTGGGCACTCATCACCGTGACCTGATACTTGCCACCACCCAGGCTTTCACCCAACACCGAGAGCGGAATCGACAGCGCATCCTTGGCTTCGCCGAGCACGATGTTGACCTCAGCGGTCATAAAGATGCGCAGGCGATGGTCAGGGTTTGGAATATCAAACTGGCCGTTGTAGTAAGTGGCTTCGGCACTGATGGTCGAGGCGGAAGTATCGTCGTCGGTGATGGATTCAGGCGCAGGCGCGACAGATTCCAGCGTACTGTCGTACTGAGTATCCGGGTCGCCCAGGACGTTAAAGTTCACCGGCATACCGGACTTCACCTTGATGACATCCGCCTCGGAGATTTCTGCTTTGACCGTCATGGTGTCGAGATCCGCCAGAATCAGAATGGTCGGCGCCGACTGGGTGGATACCAGTGTCTGGCCTTCATCGGCTTCGACCGCGACGACCACGCCGTCCATCGGTGCCAGAATTTTGGTGTAGGCCAGATTGGTTTTGGCCGTATCCACTTCAATTTCTGCCTGAGTAATCTGCGCATTCAGGGATTCGATATCCGCCGTGGTGCTGTCCAGATTGGCCTTGGCCGATTCCAGATCTGCCTTGGAGGCCGCATTGCTCTTGCTCATGGTCAGCTGGCGCTGATATTCGAGGGTGTACTGGCGCAGCATCGCCTGGGAGGATTTCTTCTGGGCCTGTACACTTTTCAGGGATGCCTCGGCGTTTTTGAGATCGTTCTCTTTGACGCTTGGGTCAATCACCGCGAGCAAGTCACCCTTCTTTACCGTATCGCCCAGCTTCACGTTCAGGGTTTCCAGCTGACCGGATACCTGCGCACCGACATTCACCTGTTTGGAGGCATTCAATACGCCGGTCGCCGCCACGGTCTGGCGAATATCCCTGGGTTCTGCCTGTACGGTCACATACTGCGGCGCCGCAGGAGTGAACCAGCCACGCGCAAACCAGGCGCCCGCGGCAATCACCACGACCAGCACCCCGGCTGAAATCAATTTGCGTTTAGTTGATGGTGTCATGGCACGTATTCCTGAAGACCTGTTTCTGGGCTGGCCTGCCAACACTGGCTCAGCTTTTTTGTCGCGCTGAGTCATGAGCCATCCAAAGATGAGAATGAGTTAGGTTTAGTATCCCGATTGCTCTGTAAAGTAACAACGGACATTGCGTTCTAAATGTTTCACCAATCTATCAAGGAGTTAGGAAAGAACGGGCAATGTAAGCCGCAGGTAAAAAACCCGGCGTGTGGAAACCCTGTGTCGTGATTGGGTGGTTCACTTGGAGAAATAAGTTCGCGCGGTTAGACACCGAAAAGGCGCTGATCAGTCGATACTCGGAATAAGCACAGGCTGCGATTGGCAGAGTCAGTCAGGACAGGAAGACGTGGAAAGAAACACAGGGATTCTGATTAGCGTGGCAAGAAGACAGAAGAGAAAGCTTCGGGGCCTTGCGGCCCCAGAAGACAGGTCAGTGACCTAAGCAGTAGCTAGACTGATTAGTGAGCGTGACGAGTCTGAGGCAGAGCAAACAGGCCTTTAATGCGGGTTTTCAGCGCACCGGCCAGCTGGCTCAGATAGTCGTACTGCAGTTCACGGGACAGCTCGACATAGTAGTCAGTATCCACATTACCGAAAGCATCACGCTTCAGCTCTGCATCGTAGTAATAATTCACACCTTCAGCGGCATTTTTACGGTTATCAGCAGTGTTGATCGCCATTTTCGACTCCAGATGTTGTTAACTTACATAACTCATACTAAGGTCGAAACAGGCCTTGCAAAAGCGAGGCTTTCTAACCAGAATCCTGAGATTAACTCAGCATTTGGGATACGCTTATGCGCCGGTTACCTCCGCTCAATGCGCTTCGCATGTTCGAGTCTTCCGCCCGTAATGGCAGCTTTGCCGCGGCCGCTGAAGAACTTTTCGTCACCGCTTCGGCAGTGAGCCACCAGATTAAATCCCTTGAGGAATATTTGGGTGCGCCACTCTTTAGCCGCAGCAAGCGCAAGGTTGAACTGACTCCCGCCGGAGATCAGTACCTGACCGCCGTGCGCCATGCGCTGGATGAAATCGAGATTGCCACCGAGCGGCTGATGACCACCAAGGATGGCAACGTCATCAATATCAGTGTGGCGCCCAACTTCCTCACCCGCTGGCTGATGCCACGCATGAGCCGCTTTCAGGCGCTCTACCCTGATATCGAATTGCAGATTAACGCATCCATGGGTTTGATCGACTTCAACAAGTCGACCACGGACATGGCGGTCTATTTCGGTAATGGCGAGTGGGATGATATCGAGGTGCACTACCTGCGCAGCGTTCTGTTAGCGCCCATGTGCAGCCCGCAAATGGCTAATGGCCTGCATCCGCTGAAAGCGCCGGAAGACCTGAAACACCACACCCTCATTTATGTGAACAAGCGCAAGTACGAATGGGAAGACTGGCTGGAGCTGGCTGGCGTGAACTTCACTCACACCAAGGGCAGCCTGCAAATGCCAAGCAGCCAGCTGGCAACCGCAGCGGCGCAGGAAGGTCTCGGCGTTGCTCTGGCCGACGTTACACTCACCTCCCGCGAACTGGCCTCAGGTGCGCTGGTCGCCCCTTTTGATATCCGTCTGGATACTCATAAAGCCTTCTACCTGGTCTATAAAAAACACCGCCCCCTGACGCCCGGAATGCTGGCGTTCAAGGAGTGGATGATGACGGAAATGCAGGCAGGGATTGAGTGAGAAGCTGATTAAACTCAAAAAATCTTCAACTACTAAAATGGCAAAGGATCAGGATCAGTATCAATAATATCGTCAAGGACTTCGTCCATGCCATAAGCCTTTTCAGATACTACTTGATATAACTCTGCCATTGAGTCGCGAGCCTCTCTAGTTCCAAGCTCTCGACTACTGTATGTAATACACTGAACACCAACAAGGTCAATAACTCTAGCAGTTACCTGAATATCTTGATCTGGTGGATAATAAGACATAAATATTGAGTTATCCTCACCCTTCCATATTGACCAAGAGTGCTTGTAGTCATATTTAAAGAATAGCTCACCTTCATGACTGCCTTTTATAACATTCTTAATAAGCCCAGAGTTAGATATCATCACATTAACAGCTCTAACAAACTTACTCATTTCGATACCTCAACTAGGTCATCAATACTTTTTACACTAAGATGTCTAAGCCTTTCTCTCAACTCACTTACCAGCGCCCTTTTCTTTGGTTCAGTTAAACGTCTTCTGTCAGAAACCATATTTTCAATACTTTCAATCATCTCAATAAAATGGCTTTTTATTTTTTCATTACCTTTTAGCTGGCCTAAAATCTCATTAAAAATATTTACAATTCTCTCACACTCTTCACTATCTTTAGCGTTATATTCATTAAGCCTCTCAATCTTTTCTTTCAACTCTGATAATGACAGCTGCTGAGAATAATTCATCAAAAGAGTAAAGACAGATGCAATTTTATCTTTATTAGAAACAAAGATATAAATCGCAATACCCGATGCAAGGACAGTCATTACATTAGAAAGAAAAGAGATCCATTTCATTAACTCTTCCAATGACACCCCCATAATAGAGAAAAATTCGACAGCATTCAGAATACATTTTATTAACATTTAAAATTAACAGGTGCAACTTTTAATAAAAAAGCCCGCTAAATAGCGGGCTTTTGCTTTGATAAGACTAGCGTAGTTCAGGATCAGGTTTCGCGAACCTGCTCCAGGAAGAACATATGCTTCTCATACTTATCCAGTACGTCTGCCAGCAGATGGTCACGGCTGTAACCGTAAACATCGTAGTTCTGGCCGCCTTCGCTAAGGAAGACTTCAGCACGGAAGTAACGCTTCTCTTCCTTGGCCTTCTCTGACGTGTTGGGCATCAGGAAGGAAGGTGGCGTGTAAGGACGCATGCGCACACCGTAGAGGAAGTCGATCTCGCTACCGTGGAGGATTTCCAGCACCACGCGGTCTTTGCGTGCCTGTACATCCACCTCGTAGCCCTGGGAGCGATATTCCTCAGCCATGGCATTCATCGCTGGTGCCACTTCATTATTCAGGAAGTTTTCCACTTCACCCTTGCTCGGGAAGCTGGACATGGACTGAATGCGCTGGCGCCAGTTCGGGCCTTTGCTCGCCAGCATGGGCGATACAGGCGTGGAGTTGGCAGAGTTGAAAGACGCACGCTTGGTAGAGTCGATCACCAGTGCTTTATGCAGGCCGTAGCAGGCAAACAGCAGGATCGCAGCGAACGGCAGTGCGCTCACGATAGTCGCGGTTTGCAGGGCTTTCAGACCACCGGCCAGCAGCAGTGCAATCGCCACGATACCTTCACTGGAAGACCAGAAGATACGCTGCCAGATCGGGGTATCGTCATGACCGCCGGAAGCCAGCATGTCGACCACCATGGAGCCGGAGTCAGAAGAAGTCACGAAGAAGACCACCACCATCAGCGTCGCCAGCAGGCTCAGTACACCCGAGAACGGGAACTGCTCCAGGAAGGCAAAGAGTGCCAGTGCGGTGTTCTGGTTAACGGTGTCACCCAGTGAACTCAGACCCTGATTGAGGATCAGATCAATCGCGGAGTTACCAAACACGGTCATCCAGATCATGGTGAAACCGGCAGGTACGAACAGCACACCCATCACGAACTGACGGATAGTACGGCCGCGGGAAATACGGGCGATAAACATACCGACGAACGGAGACCATGCAATCCACCAGCCCCAGTAGAACAGGGTCCAGCCGCCAATCCAGTCGTTAGGCTTGTAGGCGTAGAGGTTGAAGGTCTTGTCGACGATGTCAGACAGATAGGCACCGGTGTTCTGCACGAAGGTTTTCAGCAGCAGCGCAGTGGGGCCGAGAATCAGGATAAAGAGCATCAGCAGGACAGCCAGGCCCAGGTTCAGCTCGGACAGACGACGGATGCCTGTATCCAGACCGGATACCACGGAGATGGTCGCCAGGCCGGTAATACCGATGATCAGCATGATCTGAACGGTGGTGTTTTCAGGCAAGCCAAAGAGGTGCGCGAGCCCTGAGTTAACCTGCAGTACGCCGTAACCCAGTGACGTTGCCACACCCAGAACGGTACCCAGAATCGCGAAGATATCGACCGCATGACCAATCGGGCCGTAAATACGATCACCGATGATGGGATACAGCGCTGAGCGCAGAGTCAAAGGCAGCTTATGACGGTAGCTGAAGTACGCCAGAATCAACGCAACGACCGCGTAAATTGCCCAGGCATGCAGACCCCAGTGGAAGAAGGTCAGCTTCATCGCCTCGCGGGCAGCATCGACTGAACCGCCATCCCCGACGGGCGGTGCCAGAAAGTGCATGACAGGCTCTGCCACGCCAAAGAACATCAGACCGATACCCATACCAGCCGAGAACAGCATGGCAAACCAGCTGGTGTAGCTGTAGTCAGGTTCGGAATGATCCGGCCCGAGCTTGATCTCGCCGTGTCGCGACAAGCCAAGATAGGCCACAAAAATCAGGAAGATTGCGACGGCAAGGACATAGAACCAGCCGGCGTAATCAATGATGAGAGACTGTAAATCCCCGAAGAACCCCTGCGCGGCTTCTGGCCAGATCACCGCATAACCTACTAAAAGCAGGAGAAGCAGTGCTGATCCGAAGAACACCGGCGGGTTTATTTTACTGTTCTGCGTCAGCTTAGAACCCATGAATGTTACCTTGATTGGTTTCCTGTTCGTCACGGATCCTTCCGTGACCCCAAGTTAGATTTCCACTAAAGGAAGACGGCCACGACTATGGCAACCCAATACTTAGAGGTCAAATAAAATATCTCAACCACTGTGGTTAGAAATAGTTTGAAAAAAGGAGGCCGACCCGGCCATTCCCCTGTCTTGACACTCTCTGTTATTCGCTGGAAACAACGAGAAACCTGGCATTTTACCGGCATTCCATGGCCTAATAGTGGCATCAAAGCCGACGCTTCTGAGTGCTATTTGCGACGTTTCACACTCTGTGCTGAAACGCACTGTAATGCCGTTACATTGCCGTTCACATTACGTTGATGACTAAGGTTTACGCCTGACATTCAGCCAATGAAAGCTGACAAAAATGACTCTGAGAAAGATCACGACAGGCAAAACCGGCAGGATTTTCAGTGACTTGGGGCACCTGCCGGCGAGTTAAAAGCCCCAGTGCGACCACTCAGCGCAGCCAGAGAAATACTTACGCGTGGTTAACAAGTGATTAGAGAGCACCCATAAAAAAACCCGACAGCATCACCTGACGGGTTTACAGATACACCTGGGTTAAGCCGCTCAGTGAAGGGCTTCAGCCCTGAGCCACTTCCTCAAGCAATGCCTCTGTGGTTCGCACTCTGCCCATATAAGGAAAGTACCCTTCCACACTTTGACGATGAGCCGCTTCACTCATGGTCGACATGGCATCCTCGATAAAGACCACATCAAAACCCAGATCGGCTGCTTGTCGCGCGGTGGATTCCACACCGATATTGGTGGCAATACCCGTCATGATGACCGTGGTAATGCCGTTACGACGCAGCACTTGCTCCAGGGGCGTGCCATAAAACGCACCGATCTGACGCTTCACAATCACTTCATCACCGTCTTCCACTCCGCAGTCCGGCACCAGCGCGAAAGGCGTCTCCCCCATATTTCCCTGTGGGCGTGGCAGGCTGGCATCAGTATTCATGGCACGGAATTTCGTCGGGTCCACGCGCACAAAGAGGATGGTTGCGCCTTTAGCGCGCAGGGCATCGGTTACGGCTCGGCTATTGCGGATAACCGTTGCCGCATCATGTGGCGCGAGCTCACGGGCAGCGTTGCTGAATTGCAGGTCGATGACGACGACGGCAGTGGCGGAATAATCCAGAGAAAGGGGTTGTCGGGCGGAGGTGGCGGAAGAAGGCATAACGTAAAATCTCCAAAATATGAGGACACCCTCACAAAATTATCACTACAATGTGAGGATGTCATCACATTCCAAAACTCAGCCCCCTGCCCGCCGTGTTCCCCGACAGGAACGCGCAGAGCGTCGCATCCGTACCATTCTTGATTCGGCAGAGCAGATTTTTGTCCGGGACGGCTACCAGAAAGCGACGATGACGGCGATTGCTGAACTGGCTGCAACGTCGATTGGCTCGCTGTATCAGTACTTTCCCGATAAGGCCGCCGTCGCTCTCGCCCTTCGAAAGCATTACGCCGAGGAAATGGCGAGCCGCTGGAGCGCCATTGAACAGAGCGATAGCCCTGAAGCCGTAAAGGAACAGGAAAGGGAACAGGAAGAAGCTGCGCCACATTCGGACAGTGTCGAAGCGCTGGTGGATGCCATCATCCGCCTGATGACCGACTTTCTCGATGAACACCCTGCCTACTTGCTACTGCAGGAGGCGCCGCTTAATTATCAGCGCGACCCGGATGCCCGCCTCGCCCTGCGCGAAAGACTCGGTGAGCTTCTGGTTCAACGCCGCGCCGCTATTCAGGACAATGCCACCCTCACCGCAACGGTGATGCTACAAATCGTCAAAAGCCTGATTCCTCTCTATCGGGATGCCGATCAGACTCGCCGCCTGCAGATCATTCGTGAGTATCGCCTGGCACTGCTGAGCTATCTGTTACCGCCCAACGCCTGAGACATCGAAGCCCTGCCCCTGCCACGCTCTCCCCAGTAACGAAAAAAGCCCCCGAAGGGGCTGAAAAAGAAGGATGCCGGTAGCGAGTGAGGCTAGCCGCCGGCATCCGAAACCTGTCGCGGACCTCAGTAAATAAAGGTCATCGCCACGTTGTAGACCAGCGCTGCCGCGAAGCCCAGAGGCGCCGCACGGAACAGCAACTGCGGGAACAGGCTGGAACGGCTTTCTTCCGAAGTACAGGCACCCAGAATCAGGCTGCCACCGGAGGAGAAAGGCGAAATAGAGGTTGCCTGTGCGCCCACCACGATACTGATAAAGATGATCATGGGGTCGATACCCAGGGTTGCAGCAATGGACGGCACGATGGGGAACAGCGCCGGCGTCACCACACCCAGCGTACTGGCGAACAGGGACATCAGCGCACCCACGACACCAAAGGCCAGAGGAACCAGCGCCGCAGGAATGGTGGTGCCAATCCAGGAAGCCAGTGAGTCAATCGTGCCTGCCTTGATCGCGATGGAAATCAGCATGCCCACACCACAGATCATGATGATGGTGCCCCAGGGCAGAGAGGCAATCGCTTTACGCTCATCACCCAGTTTCAGCATCAGGGCAATGACCGAGAACACGCTGGCAATCAGGCCGATATCGACTTTGGAGTTGATGAAAGTAATGGCGCTGCTTTCCGGCAGGACGATGTGCAGGATCGGGAAGATCAGCACCAGTGCCATCATCAGCACGGTCAGGAACAGGGTCATTTTCTGCTGGGAGTTAAAGGCCTGCGGCAGTGCCGAGCCGATATCCGCCTGCGCCATGCGCTCACGGTTGCCACCCAGGAAGACCATACCGGTAATCACGATCAGCGGGATTACCAGCGTACTGATAAAGATCCCCAAGGCATCGGTGAAGGCCTGCTCATCGCTGATGCCAGCATTCATCATCAGGCCACGGAAGATAATACCGCTCTGGCTGGAGACGAAGTTGGCACCGGCCAGCGCACCGTAGTTCACGGACATCGCGCCGATAATCATGCTCATGCCGGTACGCTGGCAAAGCAGCAGCGTCAGCGGTGCCATAAAGGCCAGCACGGTGTAGTAACCGGCACCGAGACCGGAAATCAGGGTTGCGGTGGCAAATACCGCATAAGGCAGCAGATGCGGCGCATTGCGGCAGCGGTACATCAAATGCTCAGCGAGACGCTCCAGCGTACCGTTGATGGTGGCAAAGCTGTAGAACAGCGATACCGAGAAGATGATGAAGAAGATTTTCAGTGGCCACAGCTTAATAACGTCCGCGGGTTTCATCCCCATGACGAAGCAGCCAATGATGTAGGCAAAGGCAATGGCATACAGGCCGATGTTAATCCGGGTCTTGTAGCCGAGCACGATGGCCAGGGCGATGGCCCCGACAACGATTAGACTCAACATGGTTTTATCCTTCTTGTTTTATCAAGTACTGCTTTGAGTAAGCACGAGGAGCCCGGCCCTCAGGCCAGATGGAAGAGCGAACGGGGGTTGTCCTGCAACACCTGTTTTCTTTCTTCGGCATCGGCCAACAGGGCCTCCATAATGCCGTATTGCGCTTCGTAAGAGGTAACCTCTTCGAACTGAGTGTGCGGCCAGTCACTGCCCCACAGCATTCGGGATACACCACCCATCGCCTCGCGCAGCAGTTTCATCATGCGCTGCATGGCATCAAGATCCGTGTTGTTGCGATAGCCGGCAGACACCTTCACCCACAGCTGCTCATTGTCCAGCAGCTCAAGAAAAGCGCGGTGTCCTTCAAAGAAGGGAGAAAGCTCGCCCTGAGGACGGCCGAAGTGGTCAATCACCACCTGCACGCCGGATTCCAGAATCGCCGGAACAAAGTCAGCGATGTCATCCGCATGACGGTGAATTTCAAGCGACCAGCCCACCTGTTTGAGCTTTTTAAAGAAGCTCTGCCATTCAGACTGGCTGTAATCTGCCGGTGTTTTACCAATCAGATTGAGGCGGGCGCCCACGGCACCAGCGCGAGTCAGTTGCTCAAGCGCAGGTTCAGAAATGTTGGGCTCAACCACGACAACGGCTTTCAGACGATCACTGTACTGACGCACGGCATCCAGCATGTAGCTGTTATCAGTACCGAGGAAACTGGGCTGAATCAGCACACCGTGAGAAAAATTATGGGTATCGAGATGCTGAATGTACGCCGCCAGAGTGGCGTCGTAGTCCGGGCTGTAACGACGGCCGGAGGTCATGGGCAAGTCCATTGCGAACACATGAGCGTGGGTATCAACCCCGGTAATTGGGCGTGGTGCGTGGCTCATACTTCTACTACCTGCTGGGCATGAGGTGCATCGGGGCACCTTCTAATGATCTATTTATATATTCATCTATATGAATTGACCAAAATAGCCACAGACTGAATCGGAGTCAATTAAGACCAAAGTCCAATAAGCATCGCTGTAAAAGCAGCAAAACGCTCGTATCGAGCGGGGTTGAGCAGGATCATGATTCGTTCAAATAACAAGGATTGTGATAGGGGACAAAGGATCAGCCGTGGACGACAGCCGGTTGATAGGAGTAAATTGCCCTTTTTTGCCTGCTTGGACTAAGCCAATGGCCGCTTCATTTATCGGACAAGACAGCCGATTGCCGCTTTACCAACAAATTCGCGATGACATGCTCTCGCGCATCGCTAACCGGGAATGGATTCCGGGACAGCCTATCCCGACGGAAGCTGAACTCACGCAGCGCTATGGCGTTGCCGTCGGCACCCTGCGCAAAGCCGTTGATACCCTGGTGCAGGATGGCTTGCTGGAGCGTAATCAGGGCCGTGGCACGTTTATTCGCCGCCCCAACTTCAACGCCTCCTTCTTTCGTTTCTTCCGCCAGCTGAATGCCGCAGGCAGCCATGAAGTCCCCCAGAGTCTGATCACCTCCCGCACGCTGGAGGCACCTTCAGCGGAGATCAGGGCCGCGTTGTCATTGGCCGAGGGCGAACAGGTGATCCATCTGGAGCGTCAGCGTTTGCTGGGTGGCGAGGTTGTCTTTGTAGAGGATATCTGGCTGGCTGGAAATAGCTTTGCGCCCTTGATGGACATTGACCCAAGCGAGTATGGCAATCTGCTCTACCCGTTTTACGAGGAAAGCTGCGGCCAGTTGATTGGCTCGGCCAAGGAAACCTTAAGCGTCTCAACGGCGGATGAATCCACCGCGAAAAAGCTCTCGGTAGAGACCGGAGCACCGATCGCCATTATCGAACGTACTGCGCTCAGTTATGCGCGCCAGCCGCTGGAATACCGGTTGACCCGTGGCGCGGCAGGCACCTTCCGCTATCAGATCGAGATTTCCTGAACAACGATTGGCTTCCGGAGCCATTCCCTCATGATGAAAACCCGCCTTGCGCGGGTTTTCGTTTATTCAGGTTTCAGCACCAGTGCCTCAATCTCTGCCTTGCAGCGCAAAAGTGCATCCACCAGCAAGGATCGCTGTCGTGCAAAACGATGAGCGGGAACGGCAATCGACAGTGTATAGCGCTCAGCGGTTGCCACCTTCAGGACCACACCCAGGGCGCAAACGCCCTCGCTGTTTTCCTGTTCATCAACACCCATGCCCTCTTGCGCCTGTACCCTCAAAACACTGTGCTCAAGTGCGGCCATCTGAGTCAGCGTTGACTCGGTGTAGCCTTCCAGATTGAGTTCCTGTAGTCGCGACGCCAGCTCTTGCGTACTGAGCTGCGCCAACAGGGCCTTGCCCTGTGCCGTGCTATGCAATGGGAAAGCAGTTCCGATGGGCGAGACCACCCGTAACTCCTGATCCGAGGGGTAATGATCCAGCAGCACCGCATGCACACCCCGCTCGACACAGAGATCAACCGTCTCACGGGTACGGCGCCCCAGGCTTTCCATAAAGGGTCGAGCCAGTGCGACAACATCCGTATGAGCAGAGGCCGCCAGCCGCGCCAGGCCTGCACCCAAGCGCCAACCGGTCCGGGTATGACGCACAAATTGCTCGCTTTCCAGTGCCGCCAGCAGACGATGCACGGTGGTTTTCGGTAGCCCGGTCTGGCGCGCCAGCTCGCCCAGAGCCAGACCATCGGCATGAGGTTCCAGCGTTCGCAAAATGAGAGCCGCACGGGCAATAACCTGACTGCCGCCGGACTCCTTTGCGCTTTCATCCTTTGCTTTTTCATTCTGTGATGCCACGCAGTGTTTCTCCCGCTGCTTTGACCTGAGGGGTTGGAGTCTAGCATACTCACCCGTATAAAATGGAACACCATTCCGATATATGGAACATCATAAGCACAGGATAAACTCATGACCACCCCTCACCCGCTTACCGGCTGGACGCTGCTTCTGGTGGCCAGCCTTACCATCATGGTCGGCTGCGTTGTCGCACCGGGCTTACCCGAGATTGCTGCGGCGCTTGGGGTGAGTGAACACGCCAGTTTTCTGATTACGCTGCCTTCGCTGGGCGTGGTGGTTTTCGGTCCGCTGGCGGCCTTCTTTATTCAGCGTACCGGGCTTCGTAGCGCATTAATGATCGGTCTGGTGCTCTACGCTGTGCTGGGTTTTAGCGTGCTGTGTCTGAGTGGTCCGCTATGGATTTTTCTCGACCGGCTGCTACTCGGCGGCGCAACCGCCATCGTGATGGCATCCGGCACCGGCCTGCTCTCCAGCTTTTATGAAGGCAAGGCGCGGCTAACGATGATTGCCCGACAGGGGATGGCGATTGAGCTGGGTGGCGTCGTACTGCTTGCAGTCGGCGGTACGCTTGCCAGCCTGCACTGGTCATGGCCCTTTGGGTTGTATGGACTGGCACTGGTGTTCCTGCTGCTGGTACTCGCTTTTGTGCCAGAAGCGCCTGAGTTAGACGAAGACACAGAGGGTAACGTTAATGCAGGAAAAATCCCTGCCAGTCTGAAAAGCGTGTATATCGCGGCCTTGCTGTCGATGACCTGTTTTTTCACCGTGGTCATCATTCTGCCCTTCAGCTTGAAAAGCCTCGGCCTCAGTGCCACTGGCAGTGGATACTTCCTGAGTTTTATCTCGCTCATCGCGGTGGTCGGCGCTGCGCTGATGCCACGGGTATTACAACGCCTCGGTGAGCAGCGCACTCTGGCGCTTGCCTTTGTAGGGTATGCCCTTGGCCTTGGAATACTGGCCGCCACGCAGAGTCTCGGTTTTTACACTGCGGCAGCGATACTGGTAGGTCTCGGCTTTGGCTTTTCAGTGCCTTTGGTGAATCACATGACCATTGAGCAAAGCCATCCGGCAGTACGCGGTAAACATCTTGCTTATCTGTCCATGGCGATCTTTATGGGGCAGTTTCTGTCTTCCTTTGTGGAGTCAGTGCCGCTTCCCACACAGGCGACCTTTGGGCTGGCTGCGCTACTGGCACTGGTATCGATCGGACTGTTACAGATTCTCCATCAACGCCAGCGCAAACAGCACGGCGCTATTCAGACCGGTTAGCACAAACAGAGAGACTCAGTTAATACACAAAAAAGTGGCCGAAGAGCTGCGTTCAGAACCACCCGGTAAACGATGGAACGTCAGCGGTGGAGCTTCCCGTAGAAGGAAGCCTAAAGTCGCAAGGAAGCATCAGGTCATTGAACAGTAAAAGATGGCTGGCGATCGCCAATCTGCAGCTGTTACACTGCCTGCTCTTTGAGAAACGGCGCAGTTTATAAAACAGGCCTGGCTTGTAGAACTGTCAGCTCAAAGAGATCTGTCATCCTTTCGATGGCCGTAAGCGTTTCACGTCAACCAACGCACCCCGGAAGCCCGTCAGCCTTGCGCTGTCGGAGGTCTTTGCTGATCTCAAAAAGAGCATCAGCAGCCATGCTGTCCGGGATGAACTCGACCATGACGGAAATGCTTATGACAGCCTCATCCCTCTCGCGTTCTGCGCGTTTTCAGCTCTATTTTCTGACCTTTATCATGGTGGTGGCCTACCTCTGCGTCGCTATCGCCCTGACCGTTGTTCCTGTTTTCACCAGTCACGATCTCAAGCTTAACGGCGCCTGGGCCGGGCTGGCCGTGGGAAGCGCCTTTATGGCGACCTTGCTCACCCGTGGACCGGCTGGCGCCTGGGCCGATAAGCACGGCACCAAGCCTGCATTAATCCGCGGTTTGATCGTCTATATGGTGGGCTCGCTGATTGGCGCCGCCCCCGTATTGCTCACGGATCAGCCTTACCTGGCCTTTGCGGTACTGATTATCGGCCGCCTGCTGATCGGCGTCGGCGAAAGCCTCGCTGTGGTCAGCTTGTTGTCCTGGTGCATCGGCTCGGTGGGTGCGAAGAACAGCGGCAAAGCCATCGCGCTTGCAGGTGCTGCCATGTACGGCACCCTTGCGGCAGGCGGACCTATTGGCCTCTTTCTTTATGATCACCTGGGCTTTGCCGGCACCATGCTGGCCAGTGCCGTACTGCCTGTCGTTGCCCTGATCGCTATCCTTCCCAAAGAAGGTATTGCGCCGCAGGCATCGCCGAAAAAGCGCCCTTCCTTCCTCAGGGTCATGGGCAGTATCTGGGCTGAAGGCGGTGTGGTTTGCCTGCAAGGTATTGGCTTTGCCCTGATCGGCGCCTTTTTTGCACTGCACTTTCGTGAGCAGCACTGGAGCCATGCAGGCCTCGGGATTACCGCCTTTGGCGCCGGTTTTGTGGTCATTCGTCTGGTCTGCGGCCATTTGCCTGATCGCATGAGCAGCCTGAAAATTGCCCTGATGTCGCTGGTGATGGAAACCCTCGGTCAGGTGATGATCTGGCTGAGCCCCTCGCCAATGCTGGCCCTGATCGGCGCCTTCCTGACCGGTACCGGCTGCTCCATGATTTTCCCGGCGATGGGCCGACGCGTGGTGCACCGGGTTGAGGAAAACCTTCGGGCCACGGCCCTTGGCGGTTTTTCAGCCTGTCAGGATCTGGCCTACGGTTTTTCAGCCCCGGTCGTGGGGCTACTGGTGAGCTATGCCGGTTATCCCAGCGCCTTTCTGGTGGGAGCCATCGCGGCGGGGCTTGGGGTTGCACTGGTGATCTTCATGGGCACCAGGGAAAAAGCAGCCGATAGCTAAAGCGCGCGGAATCACAAACGATTCCGGCATCGTGACACAAAAAAAGAGCAGCCAATGGCTGCTCTTTTTTCAGGCGGTTTTCAGCGCCTCGCTGATCGCACTGAGCGCTTTCTCCCGCGCGGTTGCCTGCGGCATCATCAGATTGATCATCACCTCGTCCGTGCCATAAGCCCCAGCAAGATCACGAAGTCTGACAACAACCTCTGGCGCGGTTCCGTAAATGAGGCGCCCTTCATTTCGCTGACGTACCGCCAACTCACTGACAGACCATTGATGATCAGCCGTCGTCGTCAGTGACGGCACCCGTTCAAAAGGAGAGCCGCTTTCGGCATACATCAGCCATAAATGAAAGGCAGCGGCATAACGCTCCGCTTCCTCCTGTGTGTCACCTATGGCGACAAAGACAGCAGTCACAACGTGCGGCTCAGGTGCAAATCCTGTTGGCTGGAAAGCCTCACGATAGGCTTGTGCAGCCAGCGGGCCATCATCACTCGGATTAATGAAATGAGCAAAGGTGAAACCGATGCCTGCTTTCGCCGCCGTCTGAGACGTGGAGCCAGAAGCGCCCAGGACAAAAGGCTGTGGTTTATGTGCACTCTCGGGATGCGCTTTCATCCCCTCATACTGAGAGCCATGCTCATGCTGGCCGGTGATAAAACCCAGCAGGTCCGCCACTTTTTGGGTGTACGGTAAAGAACGCCGCTTTTCATCATTCAGCGCAGCACTCGTGCGCTGATCCGCCCCGGGGGCACGACCAAAGCCGAGATCCACCCGTCCGGGAAACAATGCCTCCAGCAGCAGATAGTTTTCAGCCAGTTTAAGACTGCTGTAATTAGGCAGCAGTACGCCACCTGAACCGACGCGAATAGTCTTGGTAGCGGCGGCAATACGAGTCATAAGAATTTCAGGTGAATTGCTCACCGTGGCAGGCATGCCGTGGTGCTCGGATACCCAATAACGTGAGAAGCCCTGTGCTTCGGCCTGCTGTGCAAGTCGAACGGTAGATGCCAGTGCTTCAGTTGCGGTTTGCCCCTCATCCACAGGCGAATAGTCAAGAAGACTAATTTTTAGAGCCTTGCACATGCCTCACTCCCCTGCGGTGTTGGGCCACACCACATCCAGCCTGCTGTGAGTAATCCGCCAGGCACCTTCAATACGCTGGTACTCATCGACATAGAGACCCAGCAACAACAGCGGGTTTGGATCAGGCTTGGAAGCGGTTTCAAAGTCGATCAGATAACAACGACCCACCGCGGTGTCCGGACCTGTCAGTTGAATCGAATGATTACTCACCGCGTGCATAAAGGGATAGTAACCACGTTCATCACGGTCGAAGAGCGCAAAAGCGTCCTCCAGTCCTGCGCGAATGGCATCAATGCCTTCCATCTTGCCAACCGTGACTTCCACCTGTGCATCAGGTGCAAAAATCTGCCCAAGCTCATCCATGTTACCGCTATCCAGGCAGTGTGAATAACGCACTCTGAGCTCACGGATTTCCTCGCGATCGATTAAGGCATCAAGTCTGGCGTTCATGGGTTACCTCCTATGCATGACGTTTGTTGATGATCCCTGCCCCCAGTCAGAATCACGTCAGTGGGCGACAGGGATAAGATGCCTTACTTTATTCCCATTCAAACAAAAGATAATTTAGCCTCTACTCAAAACATTCAGGAATCACAGGACAAAATGAAAGCACTACCGGATCGCTTTTCAGGGATAGAAGCTTTTATGGCGACGGCGAGGACTGGCAGTTTCACCGCCGCGGCCGATGAACTGGAGATGACGCCTTCGGGCGTGGCCAAAAGCGTAACGCGACTGGAAACGCGGCTTGAGTTAAAACTTCTGCATCGGACGACACGTCGTTTAACACTGACCTCTGAAGGAGAAGCCTATCTTGCCGCATGTCATCGCGCTCTGACCGAGTTGGATTTGGCAGAATATGGGCTAGCCCCCAAAGACAAAACACCCCAAGGGCGAGTGCATTTGAGTTTGCCCGGAGCGTTTGGCCGACGCCATGTACTTACTGCTCTGCTGGCGATGGCAAATCGCCACGACAGGCTCGATCTCTCCGTATCCTTTACAGAGCGCACACTGGATCTGGTACAGGAAGGCTATGATCTGGCCGTTCGGATTGGTGACTTGGGTGATGATGCCAACCTGGTCGCAAGACATTTGGGAACGCAGAGGCTGGTCATTTGCGCATCTCCCGACTATCTGGAAAAACACGGCCCCATCACCCAGCCTCAGGCACTCATGCATCATGACTGTATTATCGGCGCGCGCCGCTCACCCCGACAGACCTGGTTATTGCGAGCGCAGGATGGCCGTGCGCTACAACAGGAAATTCGTATTCGTCACGAATTCAGCGATGGGGAAGCCATGCTGGCAGCCGGAATCGCTGGCGCAGGCGTTATGCAGATGCCGACCTGGCTCGTGAACGACGATCTTGCCAATGGCAGGCTGGTGCAATTACTGGATGACTTTGCCGGGGGAGAAATGCCTATTCATGCGGTCTGGCCCAAAACACACTTCATACAACCGAAAGTTCGAGCGGTCATCAAGATGCTACAAGAACTGGCAACGCAGCCAACCTCCGGCTTTTCGCCTTAGGCATCGGCTAATAGTTGGATAAGCGTCCACGACGCAGGTAAAAAAAGAGCAGCCATTGGCTGCTCTTTTGCTTTTCTCTGACGAGGTTTGTTCAGAGGAAAACGGTAGTGATCTCGGGAATAAAGGTGATCAGCAGTAACGCGATGATCATCCCCAGCACCATGGGGAAGGCGCCGATAAATACGCGCTGCACCGAGGTCTGACTTATCTGGTTGGCGATAAAGAGGTTGCCTCCCAGCGGCGGCGTCACAAAGCCAATCCCCAGGCCGATGATCAGAATCATGCCGAAGTGGTAAGGATCAATGCCGTAGGGTTGTAGCAGCGGATACAGCAGCGGCGTCAGAACGATGATGGATGCCAGAGTATCCATAAAGCAGCCGACAAACAGCAGCAAGGCAATCACCGCCAGCAGCGTCAGGGTCTTGCCGGTGACACCGCTGGAAATAATCGCCGCCATGGCCTCCGGCACCTGCTGGGCAGAGAGAAACTTGCCCAGTGCCACCGCAAAGGGAATCAGGAACATGGCAACAACGGTCATCAGCGCCGAGCTGGAGAAGACCTTGTACATGTCGCGCAAACGAATTTCCTTGTGCACGAAGGTGCCGATGATAAAGGCATACAGAGAAGCAATTGCCGCCGACTCCGTGGGGGTAAAGATGCCGGAATAGATACCACCGAGGATGATGACCGGCGTCAGGATTGCCCACTTGGCATCCGTCAGCGCCTTCCAGCGCGAGGCTTTGGAGCCCTTCTCACGCTGTCCGCCCCAGTTATTCTTCTTCGAGACCAGATAGGCAGGCACCATGATGCCAATCGCAAAAAGAATGCCTGGCAGAATGCCGCCGAGGAACATGGACGATACCGAAGTGCCGGGCTGGGTCACGGCATAAATGATCATCGGGTTCGAAGGCGGAATGATAATGGCGATGACACCCGCACAGGCCGTAATACCGGCAGCAAAGCCACGGGAATAGCCCTGACGAATCATCTCAGGAATAGTAATCGAACCAATGGCCGCCACGGTTGCCGGCGCTGAGCCAGACAAGCCGCCGAACAGAACCGAGGCAAACACCGTGACAATCGCCAGACCGCCCGGCAAATGCCCGACCCACTCATCGGCCAGATTGAGAATACGCTTGGCCACACCGCCAGTGGACATCAGCGTTCCGGCCAGCACGAACATCGGAATCGCCAGCAGCGGGAAGCTGTCGAGAGACTGATAGGCATCCAGCGCCATATCGATGGTATCCAGGCCCATGGCATAAAACGCCACCAGCAGCACGGCGCCCAGGGCAATCGAAACGGGCACCAGCGAGAAAATCAGGACAAAGAACAACAGGACGATCAGGCCAACCTGCAACTCGCTCATGGCTGCACCTCCGCATCAGACGCAGGCGTTTGCATGGTGTGGCGATAGCTCTCCACGATGCTTTGCAGCAGTCGCAGAATCGTCAGGCCAAAACTCAGTGGCAGCACCATCAGCATAATCCAGTACGGCAGCTGTAAGCCTTCCGTCTCGGAGCCAAGCATGTGGTGAAATTCGATGGCAGAAACAGAGGAAGTAATAAAGAAGCCGCAGAACACCATGAAGATGATTTTCGAGAGAATCTCAAAAAAGCCGCGCAGTTTGCGATTCGATACCGGGATCAGGTCAATGATGACGTGGCTATTGGTTTTCACAGCCCAGGGCACACCAATAAACACGATACAGATCATCAGGGTCCGGCAGACCTCATCACTCCATGAGGAGGGGGAATTGAATACATAGCGGCGGATGACTTCCAGGTTCAGCAAAATGGCGATGCCCGCCATCATGAGAGAACACAGAAACTCTTCGAAGCGGCGCTCTAGCAGGCGTAATACTCTCATAACTCACCTCAGGGCCAAGGCAGAACAACGAGAGCCGAATGGTTCGGCCCCCGCTTGTACCTCAGGGGCGTAGCTTATTTTTTCAGGGAGGCTTTCAGTGCTTCAAAGAACGCAGTTTCATCGTCATTGAAGCCATCAGTGGCGGTTTTCACTGCAGAATCCGTAATTTTGGCCGCAAAGGCGGCTTTTTCTTCAGCACTGGGTTCATGGACAGTGACACCGTTAGCTTTCATTTTGGCAATCGCGTCGGTCAGCGCCTTGTCAAAGTTGCCACGGGTCTGGGCGACCGCATCATCCGCCGCTTTCTGCACCTGTTCCTGAACATCCTTGGGCAGCTTGTTCCAGGTACGGGCATTCACCAGCATAAAGGAAGGGTGCGGCTGGAAGTTCAGCATATTGAAGTTCTTGCCCACTTCCTGCAGCGCAAAGGACACCGCGGTGATCGGCGGAATTGCCAGACCATCGACCGTACCGGTCTGCAGTGCGGTGTAGACCTCTGAGATGCCCAGCGTGTTGGCACCGGCGCCCAGATCACTGATCATGCCGCGCTCAACCCGGCTTGGGGTCACACGGAACTTCATGCCATCCATATCTGCAGGCTTAACGACAGGCTTGCTGGTCAGCAGACCACGGAATTCAAAGGGCGTTGCGTACAGGAGACGCAGGTTTTTCTTCGCCATCAGCGCCTGCAGGTCATCAACCAGCTTGCCCTGCAGGTGACCCTCTTTGTAGAAGATACCCATGGCATCATCGACGTTATCGACAATGTACGGCACATCAAAACTACGGATTACCGGCACCACAGAACCCAGCTGAGCGCCGGAAGACTGCGCGCCCTGCACGGTGGAACCCAGTTGGGCTTTCTGCAGCAGCTGGGTGTCATTACCCAGAGCGCCGCCAAAGCTGATTTTGATATCCACCTTGTTGTTGGTGTACTGCTCAGCCAGCTTTTCAAAGGTGCTCAGGGTCGAGCCCCAGGGCGAACCTTCAGGAGTCGTGGTTGCCATCATCAGGCTGTAATCAGCAGCCTGACTGGCGCTGGCACCCAGCATGGCAGCACACAGCAGGCTGATTTTGCCCAGACGGCGCAAACCGGTATGAGTGCGAGTCTGTTCAGGGGCGATCTCATAGGACTCATATGACATGGGAATACCTCATTCTTGGATTTATAGAAGCGGCGCTGCCGCCGGGTATGTGTCATTCTGCCCGGCCGTCCTGACCGGGCAGCACAGCATCAGGCGTGGGCCGGAACGTCACCGATCTCGCGCATTTTGGAATTGAGCAGATCCGTCAGCTCGCGAACGATCCCGGCATAGGCCGGATCGCTGTAGCAGTTAAAGAGTTCCAGCGGGTCTTTTTCGCAATCGAACAGTTCCCACTCCGGCTTCTCGCCACCGGGGTTGGTGCCGGGCAGATCAAAACCGTCGTTGTACCAGTAGATCAGCTTGTAGCGCTGGTTACGCACACCGTAGTGGGCATAGGCGTTGTGGTGCTGGTCGCGGTGCATCCAGTAGCGGTGGTACGCCACCTGTGGCCAGTCGGCAGGAGTATTGCCTTCCAGCAGCGGGCGGAAACTCGCGCCCTGCATGTAGTTGGGCACGGTGCTACCGGCGTAATCGAGGAAGGTCGGGGCAAAGTCGACGTTGCAGACGATATCGCTGCACACCGTGCCAGCCTTGATGGCCTTCGGATAGCGGATCACAAAGGGCATCTGGAAGGATTCTTCGTACATGAAGCGCTTGTCGAACCAACCGTGTTCGCCAAGGAAAAAGCCCTGATCCGAGGTGTAAATGACGATGGTGTTATCGGTCAGGCCCTCTTCATCGAGGTAATCCAGCATGCGGCCGACGTTGTCATCAATCGAGGCAATGGTGCGCAGGTAACGCTTGATATAACGCTGGTATTTGAAGTGCGCCAGTTGCTGCTGGGTTTCAAAACGGAAGACTTCACCGGTGTCTTTATCGATCAGCTTGAAGGTGGATAGATCGCTCGGCGTCGGGATCTTGCGATCCGATGAACCCACGAAGGAAGGCTCGCCAATCTCGCTGCCGCCTTCGGGCTGCACCAGCCCCAGATCAAAGTAGGTGATGTCGCCGTCGATTTTCATCTTCGCGGCGGCAGCGGCTTTCGCCCGGTTTTTGTAATCGTCCTCAAAGGTATCCGGCAGGCTCACATCCTCGGTGTAGAGGTCTTCGTACTTGCGGTCGTATTCCCAGGAACGGTGCGGCGCCTTGTGGTGGCACATCATAAAGAATGGCTTGCTCTCATCACGGGCTTTGAGCCAGTCCAGACATTTGTCGGTGATGATGTCAGTGGCATAACCCGGCACACGAATATGCTCGCCCATCTCGATCATTTCAGGGTCAAAGTACTCGCCCTGCCCTGGCACGACGGACCAGAAATCAAAGCCGGAGGGTTCATGGTCAGAACCTTCCCCCAAATGCCATTTGCCGATCATGGCCGTCTGGTAGCCATCGGTATGCAGATGCTTGGCAACGTTCGGCAGGTGTTTGTTGATTTTGGAGTCCAGCGTCACCACGCCGTTCACGTGGTTATAGGTACCGCAAAGGATGCTGGCACGGCTGGGGGTACAGATGGAATTGGTCACATAGCAGTGATCCAAACGCATCCCTTCATTGGCGATACGGTCAATATGCGGCGTGTGGTTGATGCCCTGCCCGTAACAGCTGATCGCTTTTGAGGCGTGATCATCCGCCATAATGAAGAGAATGTTCGGCTTCATGGTGCTTGCTCCCCTGCGAGCTTGCGGAGGGTTTCTCCCAGTCGGTCACTGACCCGGTCGAGAACCTCCACGTGATGACGAATATGAGCCTGCATATCCAGTTTGGGGATGGCCGGCTCAGCAATGCATAACAGGTGCAACGGGCGCCCCTGAACATCACGAACCAGCTTGGCAAAGCGGCGAACACCGCGAACGTTACCCACTTCATCAAAGGCCACCTGATCAGGATCAACCCTATCGATCAGCTGACGGGTTTCCAGCGCCTTTAAAAAGGTTCGCTCAAGCCCGGTGGTGAAGAAGGCATCGGTTTCCAGATGCTGGACAATGTGATTCCAGCCGTAAGCACTGAGGAACAGCCTCGACGGCGCATCCAGCTCATGGATCGTACGGCGAAAACCCTTGTGGGCACGCAGCTTGATCGCCATTTCGCTGTGCTCGCGTTTGGCATGCCAAACCAGTTGTTTGTTCTCGTAGAGAAGCACTTCCGCCGACTGCTCGGTGGCATCGACGATCTCTTCCAGCGCCCACTCGAGCTGCGCATCATAGGCCTGAGACAAGCCCAGGCTTTTGCGAATCTCGAACGACGAGAGGTATTCCCGTCCGGCATTGCGCTGCACATACCCCGCTGCTTCCAGCGTGGCCATGATGCGAGAGAGGGTTGAAGGCGGGATATCACTCTTGCGGGCAATATCCATCATGCTAAGGGGTTTCATTTCCCCGGACAGCAGCTCCAGCACCTTTAGTGTTTTTATTACTGGCTCAGAACTCACGGTTACGACTCCGTTGTCATGGTGAGAATTTTGTGGGAGAGCAAAAGGCAGATCAATCCATATATGGATGCCGTAACACCATATATGGAAATATCAGCACATTCCATGACCAAAGTTGTAGCCAGGCAATGCCCAATGCCAGATCGCAGGCAATAAAAAACCCGGCCTAAGCCGGGTTGAAAGAGTGAAAAGCCAGAGGACCCGAGGGTTAAAAAAACCCAGGGTTACGGCCCTATCGCTAATGTTTTCAGGCGCTACAGCCCTCAGGGCGTAAGGTTGAACTGCCCTAAAATATTGAGAAGGGTATTCGCAAATTCGCCGCTCTGGCGAAGTTCATCAGGGATGGACTGGTGCATCATGCGGTTTACCTCCGCCAGCCCACGGTCCCGCACTTCTGCGACATTATCCGGCATCTGTTCCAGCATCACCCGGGTCAGGGCAAAGGAGAGCGCCATTGCCTGCTGGTTTTGCGGGTCCATCAGCGTCGCCATGGGGACGGTCGAGAGCAGTTGAACCTGCTCGGCAAGGTTACGCGTCACCATGTCAGCCCGCTGCACGTTCTCAATCATGTGCAACGAAGGCATCAGGCAATCGGGGATAATCTGTGGCGCCTGACGCTGCAGGTTGGCCATGGCGGAATAAGCACGGCTCAGGGTGAAATCATCAGCATCGCGGGTGCGGAACTGCGGCATGATACGACCACCGTCCAGGCCCGCCTCCAACGCCCGCTTTTTAATATCCAACACCTCGTGGAATTGCTGCTCGTTGCACTCGTACTGGAAGTTTTGCACATCCGCCAGCGCATCCGTCAGCTGCGGAGTCAGCTCTTTATCCGGCAGACCACTGACAAGGCCTATCATTGAGTCCAGCGCAGGCTTGTACTGTGGCTGATCGTGCGGCTCCTGTCGGGTGTGATCCAGATTCAGGGATTTAAAATGCTGCAGGATGCTCTGTGCGGTTTGCGCCCGCTGGCCGGGGTCTTCAACGGCGTTGGCGGTTTCCATCGTCTCAAGGAATACCGCGATGCGTTGCTCGATGCTTTCCATGTTGGACATGAAAGGCAACTGCAGTCCGATACGCTGATGCGCAGGTACGCTGCTGTCTTTAAGACTAAGCAGCAGGTCACGCGCGGCGAGCATTTTCTGATCACTGGCCATCGGGATATGCATGATGGCATCGCGCACCTGAGCAAATGCCTTCAATGCCTGCGCGGCAGGCAATTGGCGCAGCTGCGGTGCGACTTCCCCTGCGACCTCAGCGGGAGTCATCTCAGGAGAACGATTCCCCGGCATGGCCATCAGGTTCACCTGATAACCTTTATGGGCAAGCTTCATCAGTGACACCGCTGCATTACCCTGATGCTCGGCAGGTACGTCATTGAAGTCAGAGAGCATCTGTTTGGCAAACTGCGTCACGGTTTGCTGGACATCATTAACCGGGTTACCGCCGCCTGCCGCCAGCATGGCGGCGCCCGCCAGATTGGCATTGTCCTCAATCTCGGGATATTCGCTCATGATCATCAGGCGATGATGAGGCTCAAAATTCTCATTCAGCACACGCGGCAGGTGATTCAGCAGATCCGCATGGGTACGTGGGCTTTCACTGGCAATGCTGACGCCCTCGGCCAGTACTTCTGCAGCCTGGTCCTTAGGCAGTTCAAGAATGGCCCCCGTCAACCCCGGCAGCACCGTACCCAGCTGATTTTTTTGAGCTGCATGATGCAGTGCATTCATCAAAAAGCTGCTGCGTAGTGAGCGCTCATGGCTGGGCGACTCTCCCGGTGGCAGCTCTCTGCCGTCTTTACTGATCTCGGCGGGTTCCGTCGGCAGCTTTTTCAGCGCCGCCATCACCCCCTGCCACTGACGCTGAACCGCAGCCGGATCATTCGCTTGCCCCAGCGTCCCCAGTGAACTCATGGACATCAGCGAGCGGGAGTTCGCCATCGAGGAATCCCCCGGCAAGGAGCGCATGGCGGCCTTGAAGTTATCGCGATCATTCAAATCCTTATGAGTTCTATCATCCAGCGAATGCCCCAGACTCGATGACGCCTTACGCAATGCATTCAGGCTGTCGCTGTCCAGATACTCCCTGGAGGCAATCTTCTGAAATTTATCCAGAGGCAATTCCGCCAGCAGATTAAAGCCCTTGTCCTGCGAGCGTTCATGCTCTGAGGGCTTGAGCTTTTCCATGAGCTGATGCTGCAGTTTGGCCGTTTCTTTGGCCTGCGCGCCCCCGCCGATCAGGCTGTGCTGAGATACCATGGCTTTAAGCAGCAGGCGAAGCTCGGCTTTGTCCTGCGAGGACAACGCCACTGTGTTGGTCATGTGGTCAATAAACTGGGTCAGCGCATGGCGCATCGGGCCGGTCATCGGCTGGGCCTGACTATGCACATAGTGCATGCCATCGAGCTTTTCGCGGTTAGTAATGTGCGCAGAACCTATAAGATCAAACATCTGCTGCGTGCTAAAGCCCGCAGGCTTTTGCTGCACCTGACCCGCCTCATGACCCTGGGTCAGTTGCTGGGCCTGCAGCGCACGGGCGGCAGCCGAATGGATCAACGCACTATTTATATTCGCCATCGTTACCTCAATTCCTGAAGGTCGCGCAAAAAACTCACTACAGCCCGGGCAAAGGCTGTGTCCTTGCTTTCGTTATTATTGCTTTCGTTTTTCTTGAATAGGCTAATCTGCGGCCAGGCGGTCTGAACCGCTTGGCGTCAATACCTGCGTTCACGCATCCTGGCGCGAACCGAATTCACCTACTCGCCCGACAACACGGGCTAAGTATCAGTGATAGCCATTACGGGTTAACACCTGTTGCCTAAGTGTCCAATCGCGTGGAGTAGTTCACTATTTTTGCAAACTTTATTGCGGGGAAAATCACGTCAGCTAAAAACGCTGACAGCCAGTAACCATCGGGGCTGTACCAAAGGGGAGATAAGAAAACGCCGGTCGCTAAGGGCAAGCCTGACCGGCGTCGTAACAAGGCTAAAAATTTCTCTCTGGCTAGTGCACAGCAGTGGCCTGACGCCAGGGTTCCGGGGCGCCTTGCGGAACGTTATCGGGGAGGTTCACCCGCAGCGGCAAGCGTATATGTACCGTTGTGCCCACCCCTTGCCGACCCGCGCTGAGCCAGATCTTACCGCCCAGCACTTCTGTCACCAGATGATGAACAATATGCAGGCCCAGGCCTGTGCCGCCACGGGCGCGGCGTGTGGTAAAGAAGGGGTCAAAGACCCGCTCGTAATCCGCCTCGGGAATCCCGCAGCCGTTATCGGTCACCTGAAGATCCACCTGACCATCCGACATAGGCAGCGCCTTGATCTCCACCGTGCCGTAATCCTTTTTATCAAAGCCGTGCAGCAGTGCGTTGTGGATCAGATTCTGCAACACCTGCCCGAGCGGCCCCGGACAGCTGAACATGGTAATACCGGGAGGCACATTCACCTGCACAATATGGGGCGTGTTCTTCCAGTGCGAATGCATCAGGGAGGTCAGATCCTGCACCAGCTCATCCAGCTGGAACGAGTTCAGGTCGGCATTGGCCCGGTCAGTCGCGACCTGACGGAACTGTCGAATCAGCAAGGCGGCGCGGTTAATGTTGCGATCCGCCATTTCCAGCCCTTCCGATTGCAGGGACAGAAACTGCTCCAGCTCCGAGCGGCGAATACCGCCATCATCCAGATGCTCCTTAATCTCACTGAGCTTGTCAGAAAGCGTATTCACACAGAGCATGGAGGCACCAATGGGGGTGTTCAGCTCATGGGCGACACCGGCAATCATCAGCCCAAGTGAAGAAAGCTTCTCTGCCTGCACCAGCTCTTTTTGGGAGAGCTGCAGTTTCAGCAGTGCTTTGGACAAATCCTCATTCAGCACTTCCAGTTCTTCACCCTTGCGTATATTGCGATAGTTACTGCGCATCAGGAATATTTTCAGCAAGGTAATAGCGCCCAGCAGAATAATTCCGATGGCCAGATAACGTGGCAACAATATCCCGCTCAATACCAGCGGCGCCCGGCTGAGGGAAACCACATACATGGAAGGAACGCTGGAAGACAGAACCCGAGCGTTCCCTTCTGCCGTTATTTCCCGGAAAGTCCATAACCCCTCATCGTTAATAAACTGGCCATTGCCGTTGCGCAGAATCTGCCGCCAGACCGACGGGTTCTCCGTCTGGATCCGCTCATCTTTCATACCCCGCATAAAGCCCCATTCTTTCGCCGGGTCAGACGACACCAGCCAGTAACCATCACCGTTCAGAAGCATGCTGGAGGAGGTTTGGCGCAGGTCATTCAGTATCTGACTGGCATCCAGATTGAGCACCACAATGCCTGAGTCCTGCACGGCATCCGTTGCTTCCGACGTTTCCGGCGTTTCTGCCATGCTTATCTCACTGGCAAAGGCCATGGAGGTACGATCCGTATTTTGGCTGGTTTCAGCATCAGCAGGAACCCGTGTGACCGCGCGCATGGTGGGTCGGTGAGGGTTTTCCACCTCTCCGTTTTCAACGTTCAGATCCAGCGGCGACAGATAGATCCGCCCTTCCGGCATCATCAGCCCTTTGCGCACGTAGTATCGCGTGGCCTTGTTTTGCAGCATGGATTCAGGCCGAGGGCTCACCTCTGCACCGTTTCGGTCAACGCGCACCCTTTCCATACCATCCGGGGTAATCCAGCGTGCCTGCATGTACTGGGGATAGGCCTGCATAAAGTCGGCATACAGCGCCTGCAGTCGGGCCTCACGCAGCTGCGGATCTGCCTCGTCAGTGTCACGAAGAACAGTGCGGGTATTATTCGCCAGGAGTACCGCATCATCAGACAGCCGCCCCAGTTGTGAGCTGATCAGCATGTGATCACGCACGACCTGATCTTCTTCCGTTTGTTCCACCTGCATCAGGCCATTGTGCATGGCGCTTTGATACAGCAGCCAGGCAGCCAGCGGAATGAGCACCCACCAGGGCACCAGATAGCCCCACCAGAGGGGATGCTTTTTCATAAAATCCTGAAGCGAATGCACCCATTGCGGCATGATTACCCCCGCTCTTTTAACCAGGAAATAAAAATCGGCAACGGCATCGCCTTACCGAAATACCAGCCCTGACCGATGTCGCAGCCATGCTCTGTGAGCCAGTTCGCCTGACCCTCGGTTTCAACCCCCTCCGCCACCACAGAAATACCCAGTTGTTTGCCAAGGGACAAAATCATCATCACCAGCGAGCGGCAATGGGAATCGCTTTCCAGGCGCGCCACGAAGGTTTTATCAATTTTCAGATGGTCCGCTGGCAGCTCCAGCAGGTATTCAAGGGAGGAAAACCCCGTGCCAAAGTCATCAATGGCGACCGTGCCGCCTCGCATCCGGTGCCGCTCCAGCAGCTGTCCGACCTGTTGGAAGGATTGCATCATGGCAGTCTCGGTGACTTCCAGACACAGGCGATCGATGGCAATGCCGGCCATCTTGCACTGCTGACGCAGGGTTTCGAGAATGTTGGGCTGCTCCAGCTGACGGGGTGAATAGTTAAGGCTGATCAGTAAATCGTTGTAGCCTTCATAATCCAGCCGTTTGATCGCTTCGCAGGCCATCTCCGACACCAGATTGCCAATGGCATGAATATGGGAAGACTGCTCCGCCAGCGGGATGAAGGTGTCCGGCGGCACCATGCCGTCTTCCGTTGGCCAGCGCAGCAAGGCTTCCGCGCCCACCACTTTGCCGGTTTGCAGGTTGATTTGCGGCTGGAAATGCAGCTCCAGTTTGCGAAGCTCGATGGCATCGTGCAACCGCTGCAGCAGCTCATACCGCTGGGTCGCGCGCCGCTCGATTTCAGGATCAAAGGTTTTAACGCTGCCCAGCCCTTCCTTCTTGGCGAGCTTGAGACTGGCGACGGCATAACGCAGCAGGTCCGCGATTTCCCGGCTTGGCTGGTCCATGGACAGCTCACTGAAGCAGGCCGAGAGATGATAGACATTGCGGTTCACCGTGAAAGGATAATCAAAGACCGCATGGGCCTGAGAGGCACTGACCTGCTTTTCATCCCCCAGAATGGCAAACACATCCGAATGCAGACGCGCCACCATACAAGGCGGCGGAAAAGCCTTTTGTAAACGCTCGGCCACACTCTCCAGCAGCTTATCGCCGAACTTCATGCCAAAGAGGGTATTAAGCGAAGAGAAATCATCCAGATCCAAAAGCACCAGATGGTATTGGCCAGCCTGGCGCAGGCGGTGCAGGGCCTGCATCTTACGCAGCAAGGCGCTCTGATTGGGAATACCCAGCAGGTCATCCTGATAGGCCAGCCGATCCAGCTTGCTGATAAGAGCAACATTGCCAAAGCCTTTGGAGATGTTGGCGGCAAACACCTCCAGCAAATGCAGCTCGGTACTGTCGAGTGGCCGTGGAGTCGAGACATAAATGGCGAAATCCGCCAGCGCTGCGGAGCGTGGAAAAAACACCACTTGCCCACGCTCGGTAGTCAGGAAGGACTGCAACACCATGGCCTTCTCCAACGCGGAGCGCACCTCAGGGTCAGGCAGATTGGCAAGGCTAAAGTTCACGCAGTCCGCATAGCGACCGCTGGCGGCAATGGTGGTGACTTCCCGCAGGGAAATATCCACCAGATCCGAGTTATCCAGATCATGGACATGCTGCGCGCTCCAATTCATGCCCTTCTCTCGGATTTGACGCTCGGCAGCGGTTTTCAAATCTGCCGAGCGTGTCGGTGAAAGCAGCTCTTCCGTGGCTAAGGGTGTGCGCTTGACGCAGACCAGACCTTCATCGGACACACCAATCAGTGTCGCAAGTTCAGCCAGCGCTGCCGAGGCAATATCGGTGAGATTACGAATGCCAAGAAGCCGGTTACTGGACTCAACAATCAGCTGCAGGCCACGTTTGGCGGCCGAGACCAGATGCAGCTGTTCGTAGTTACGAACGGCGCCGGTCAGTAAGGTACGAATTCCGCGGCTGCCAAGATCGGATTTAAGCAGATAGTCAGAGAGGTCATAGTCCTGCATGACCGACTCTACAGGCGCCATGCCCGGCTGGCCGGTGAGCAGAATAAAACGCGTATCCGTCACGCCGAGAATATCGCGCACCGCGCTAATCAGACGAAGGCCCGCATCGTCGGTTTCCATCACCACATCGACCAGTACCACCGCAAACTCTTCGGAGTGGGCCAGCATCGTTGAGGCCTGCGCCATGCTATAGGCCTGAACCAACTCAATGGGTTTGCCGAGAATCTCCATGGATTCCAGGGCAAACGACAGGGACTTCTGAAACTCAGCATCGTCATCCACCGCCAGAACACGCCAGACCGGACTGGGTTTCGGGGTGATGGCGACAGGCTCTATCTCGGGAAGAAAGGCCAACTCATCACTCATTCGCAGAACTCCTGTGGTTAAGGCCGCGCGAAAACAGGAGCAAGCAACTCTCACTCAGGCTTTCGCTAATTAACGTACAAGACAGAGCATCAGAGCGCAGACGAGCGGAGAATTCCTTGTTGGCGCACCCACATTCGTCGTTATCGACCAAGCCATATGCCGTAACAAAAGGGGTATTAAAGAAATAGTCAGGCAAGCAAGGCTTGTCAAAGTGAGGCCGAGGTTTTCAGCTGAAATTTGCGCAAGATCAGCGCAGAGAAAAGAAGCAGATCGGGTGGACTCAAAACGGCAAAGGTAAAAGGGATGGTCTGATTGCCAGACCATCATCCCACGGCTTAAAAAGCGCCCTTAAAAGCCTGTGACACGACCGGCCCCGTGAGTCCGCATCAGGGTGGCGGCCTGTTCGATATCCGGTGAGAGCCAGCGGTCTTCATGGTAGGCCGGAATCCACTCCCGCAGGAAACCATGAGCCCGCGCGGTGCCCTCGCCTTTGCTGTCCGGCAAAAACTCAAAGGCCTGCGCCGCCGCCAGCCATTCGATCGCCAGAATCCGGCGCAGGTTATCAGCCACTTGCAGGGCTTTAAGTGCCGCGCTGGTGCCCATGCTCAGGTGATCTTCCTGCAGCGCTGAGGTCACATAATTATCCGTCACGGCGGGCATCGCCAACCGGCGGTTATCCGCACAGAGTGAGGCCGCGACGTATTGAGTAATCATAAAGCCGGAATTCACACCGCTTTCGGCAATCAGAAAAGCCGGCAGGTTACTGACCAGCGGGTTAACCAGCCGATCAAGACGACGCTCAGCAATGGAGCCAACTTCCGCCATCGCCACCGCCAGTAAATCCGCCGCCATCGACACGCTTTCTCCATGAGGGTTGGCCTGGGAGATGACCTCGTACTGCTCCAGCGTGCCAAGAATGATGGGGTTATCCGACACGCCGCGAAGTTCGCGCTCAACCTGTGCCGTCACATGGGCCAGCTGATCGCGCGCGGCACCATGCACCTGCGGTATCGCCCGCAGGCTCAGTGCATCCTGAGTGCGTGTGCCGGTTTTACGCAGGATGTTTTCACTCTGCCCAAGCAAGGCTCGCAGCCGTTTACCCACCTCGCTGGCGCCGGGATGAAACTTGGCTTCCAGCACCTCCGGTGCAAAGGCCCGCACCTGGCCGCCAAGGGCTTCAAAACTCATGGCACCGGTAACATCCGCCCAGTCCAGCAGGCCACGGGCATCATCAATCGCCAGACAACTAAGCCCGGTCATACAGAGCGTACCGTTTACCAGCGACAGCCCATCCTTGGCGCCTAGTTCAGGTAACGGCAGGATGCCCTCTTCCCAGATGCGCGCTGAGGCCATGCGCTGCCCCTGATACTCCACAAAGCCCTGCCCCACCAGAGGCAGACCAATATGCGCCATATGGGTGAGATAGCCGACCGAACCCTGGCTTGGCACCTCCGGCGTAATCCCAAGGTTAAGAAAGCTCACCAGCGTTTCCACCGCTGCACGGCTAATTCCTGACTTGCCGTGGCTGTAGTTGATGACCGCCGAGCACATGATGGCGCGCACCTGCTCCACCGGCAGCAGCGTGCCCACACCGCAGGCATGGCTTTGAATCGTATTGCGGGAAAGGCGCGCCAGATCGTGCTCATTCAGCACCACATTGCAAAGCGCCCCAAGGCCGGTATTGATGCCATAAGCGCGCTGACCGTCGGCAATAATGCGCTCGACGATAGACCGCGCCGTATCAATACGAAGGAGTGCGGCGTCCGTCAGTGCCACAGCAGCACCGTGGCGCGCGACGGCGACAACGTCCTGACAGGTCACAGGCGCATCACCAATCATGACGGTGACCGGACTTATCGACGAAGAAGCCTGAGCGTTGCCAGTCGCGTGGGGGTGATCAGTCATAAGGCTCTCCATCGATCGTCAAAAGAAGTAGTGAGTGAAAGAAATAAGGCGGTGAGCGTGCGGCGACAAAGCCAGCAGCTCTTGTATAAAGACAACAACACAAGCGCTAGGACAACAAAGCAGGCGCCAAGACAGTCGACCGAAACCAAAAAAGGGCCGACAGATGCGGCCCTTTACGTGTCTCTACGCGGTCGGATACGCCGCTGAAATACGCTTACTGGCCCGCGACGCTGGCATCAATTTTCCTGGCAGCCTCTTCGCTGACCCACTGATGCCAGACTTCCGGGTGCTCTTTCAGGAACAGCCGGGCAACTTCATCGCTTTCCAGCTTTTCATCGCTCATTTTTGCCAGACTCTTGTTCAGAAGATCAATGGGAACATTGACCTTGGAGAGGACGTCCACCAGTTGTGGCGCTTCATCCTGAAAGACCTTGGAGATACCGACCTGAATCTTGATCTCTTTTTCGTCCTCAGGCTTTTCCTTGAGCTGAACCAGATCATATTTGCCAAGCATCGCCGTGGGTGACCAGTAGTAAGTCACGAAGGGTTTACCGCGCTTGTAGCTGGAGGAAATCGCCGCATCCAGCGCCGCGCCGGTACCGGGGCGGAAGTTCACGTAGGTTTTATCCAGACCGTACTCTTCGAGCTTTTCAGAGTTTTCCAGCTCACAGGTCCAACCCGCCGGACAATTGTAGAAGCGGCCTTTGGACTGCTCTTCGGGGTCTTTAAACAGCATTGCGTACTTGTCGAGATCGGCGATGGCCTTGAGATCCGGCGCCTTGGCTTCGATGCCGCGCTCTTTATCACCTTCGACCAGATAACGCGGCACATACCAGCCTTCGGTGGCATTCTTGATGGGCGCGCCCACGCCAATCACGGTGCCGGCTTTAGCAGCCTTGTTCCAGGCTTCACTGCGGCCAATCCACTCTTCGGCAAACACCTGAATATCGTTCTGACCCAGCGCCTGCTCCATGGTGATGGAGTTTCCGGGAATGGCATCGGTCTTACAGCTGTAACCCTTTTCCAGCACTGTGCGCATCAGATCAGTGAGAAGCTCACCGCTTTCCCAGTTGATACCGGCAAACTTGACGGTATTGCCCTGCTCACACCAGGTATCTGCTTGCGCCGTCTGAAAGCCGATGGCCATGCCAAGGGTTGTCAGGCCAAGCGCCAGGGTCTTGAAGGAAGGAATCGAAGGTGCTGCTTTCATAGTTTTCCTCACGGGATAAAGGGTGGGTAAGACTCAGAATCAGCGCAATGCAGACATCATGTCCCGACAGTGGCTTACGCTTTGTAAGCCGCATCAAGAGTGACATCTCGCAGAACGATAGCAGTGCATGACGATGGGTCTGCGCCGCTTTGTTATGCATACCTGTATATACAAGTGAATTTTGATACTAGGAAGAATTTCTCGCAGGTGCAATAACGTTCTGTGAATTGCGCCATCTTTTGTGCAAAAGAATGTAAAAGCGTCGAAATAGCGGCTTTTACCTAGCTCTGAGCGACACCACGCAGCTTTCCCGTGCAGCACCATCGCACCTTTCCCATCAACAGCTTCCAAAAAAAGCGCTGCCGGGTTGAAGCCGGGCAGCGCCAAGGGGTGTTATCAGGTGGCCTGAAAAGGTGGTTAACAGCGCGTTACTTCTTCATCGCCTTCACCAGCATTTCGGTGTTGTAGTGCATCAGTTTGAGATAAGTGGAGGCCGGGCCATCCTCCCCGGAGAGGGATTCCGGATAGAGCTCGCCACCCGACTGAGCGCCCGTGGCGCTGGCAATCTGCTTGACCAGACGCGGATCGTTGGAGTTTTCGAAGAAGTAGGTTTTCACCCCTTCCGCCTGGATCTGTTTGATCAGGCTGGCGACCTCAGCTGCTGAGGCATCGGCATCGGTTGACAGCCCCAGGGGAGAGAGGAAGGTCACACCGTAGGCTTTGGCGTAATAACCAAAGGCATCGTGGCTGGTCAGCACTTTGCGCTGATCCTTGGGAATGTTGGCCAGTTCATCACGAATCCAGCCATCAAGTTTCTGCAACTTGGTGCGATAAGCATCGGCATTGGCTTTAAAGGTGGCGGCATCTTCAGGATCTGCCTTGATCAGCGCGGTCTCGATGGCACCCACCCAGTGCTCAACATTGGGCACCGCATTCCAGACGTGCGGATCAATCACGGTTTCGCCATCTTCATCCATGGTGTGGGTGCTGATGCCTTCTGATACCACCACCGGCGCCTTGGTGCTGCCGGACGCTTTCGCCAGACGTTCAAACCAGTTCTCCAGCCCTTCACCACTGAGGAAGGTAACATCTGCCTCTTTCAACAGACGCGAATCTGCCGGGCTGGGTTCAAACTCGTGCGGATCACCATTGGCCGGAATCAGGTCCGTCACCTCAACAGCATCGCCGCCCACAGCGCGAACCACATCGCCCAGAATCGAGAAACTGGCCACGGCTTTAATATGGGTATCAGCCAATGCCGAGGTGCTGCCAAGCGCAGCCGCGACGGCGACAGCAACCGGTAAGGCGCGGGGGGAGAATAAGCGGGTCATAACATCACTCCGAAGTAGCAGGGAAAAAGTCGCCGGGAAAAGCAGTAACGGACTATCGCAATCAGCATTCCGATGCAGAAAGCCAATCGCCCTCCTCAAGGCAAGCGTGACGGCAAGTAAAGCCGTTGGGGGAAAAGTCGCCGGGCAGGCCCTGCCGGCCCGACAATCAAAGAAAGGAAATACAACGTCGCCGCCATCAGGATGATGCAGGGGCCAGAGGCATAATTAAGGTGATAGGACACCAATAACCCCAGATAACCTGAGAGACAGGCCATCACCACCGCAATGCCAATCATCATCGGCAGCGTGCGTGCCCACAGCCGCGCGATGACCGCAGGCAGAATCATCATGCCGACCGACATGAGGGTGCCGAGGGTTTGAAAGCCCGCCACCAGCGTCAGCACCAGCAGTAACAAAAACAGCAAGTGAAACAGGAATCCGCGGCCGCCCACTGCACGAAGATAGGCCGGGTCAAAACACTCCATCACCAGCGGGCGGTAAATCAGCGCAAAGATGATCAGGGAACCGCTGGTGATCGCCGCGATAAGCTCCAACGCCTGACTATCAATGGCGAGAATGCTGCCAAAAAGAATGTGGAGCAGGTCAAGATTGGAGCCCTTGCCGGAGATCATCAGCACACCCAGAGCAAGGGACACCAGATAGATACTGGCAAAGGCGGCATCTTCCCGCAGCAGGGTCATCCGGCTGATTAGCCCCGACCCCAGCGCGACCACCACACCGGCAAGCAAGGCACCGGCGCCCATCATGGGAAGCGACAAACCGCCCGCGAGCATGTAACCAAAAGCGGCGCCCGGCAGCACCGCATGGCTCAAGGCATCGCCCATCAGGCTCATGCGCCGCAGCATCAACAGCACCCCGACTGGCCCGGCCCCCAGACCAAGGGCCAGCGTGGCAACCAATGCCCGACGCATAAATCCGAACTCGGCAAAAGGAGCAAAACACCATTGGTAGATCAGCTCCAGCAATCCTGGGTGCGCCGCTCCCGTCATCACGACACTGCTCATGCGAAGGCCACCTGCGCCGGCGCCAGCGCCTCTTCTTCCCAACGCTCCGCCTGCTCACGCGATGACTCCACATTCGCCTGTGTCAGCACATCGGCGGTGGCGCCCCAGCCGATCACGCGTCGAGCCAACAACAACGTCTCCGGGAAGTGATCCTGCACCTGCTGATAATCATGCAGCACTGCAATCAGCGTCCTGCCCTCGTGATGCCATTCACGTAACAGGCCCAACAGCATCGAGGAGGTACGCGCATCAATGGCGTTGAAAGGCTCATCCAGCAGAATGACCGGCGCATCCTGCACCAGCAGGCGCGCAAACAAAACGCGCTGAAACTGCCCTGCCGACAGCATGGAAATGCTGCGCTGGCCAAAACCCTCGAGGCCCACTTTAGCCAGCGCCGCATCCGCCAGCTTTCGTACCTGACGCGAGACACCACGAAAAATACCGGTGTGCTGCCAGGCGCCCATCAGCACCGTGTCCATTACTGATAAAGGAAAGCTGCGGTCAATGCCGCTCAACTGCGGCAGATAACCAAACCCCGCAGGTGAGTGATGGGTAAATTGCACCTTGCCGGCAAGAGGTTTTAGCTCCCCCATCAGGGTTTTGAGCAGGGTGGATTTTCCCGCGCCATTGGGGCCAACAATCGCAGTCATCGAACCGGTGGCAAAGACACCCTCCACCTGCTCGATCGCGATGTGACGCTGGTAACCGGCACTGACTTCAGAAAGGGTAATCGCGGTCATGGCAACGCCACCGCCCAGGCAACCAGCCCCCACAACACAGCGAGCGCCAGCAACGCCAAACCCAGCCGCCACAACGCCGACAAACCAAAAAATGAAGACCCTGAACCCATACCGTGACAACCATAACAACATCGAATAATTGTTATGATATAACGTTTTATTCAATGAGAAATGGGATAAATCACGGAGGAAGTGTGGAGGCGCCAACTGTCAGAGCGTGATCAGGTGATGGCCTACAGAACTACGGACATAAAAAAACCCTGACGTTGTCAGGGTTTTGGTCACAATGAAGATTTAGTACACCAGCTCCGGCCAGAACTTGTTGAGCACATACCAAACCGTTGCGAATGTCATGAAGCTGTATATCGAGATAACAAGCCATAAAGCAAGAGCACGATCCCTCTTCGTACTATGACGACGAAAATCCTCTACGGGAATCCAAGGACGTTTTTCAGGCTTCATAGATGGAAAAACCAACACATTCGCATAACTAAGCGCTCTAGCGCCGATACCATCCCAGTTAAGCCATTCAATATTCTCTTCTTTGATTGCTTTTTCGATTCTTGACATACAGAGACGAGAGAAGGCTAACCACGAAAACAGTGTGGAAACCATGGTAATAGTTATTAAGAAGAGAAAAATAAGTTCCATTCAACTACAGGCCTAGTAAATCAAAATGGTGAAGTTTTCTATCATAGATAGAGCCAGAGGCCCAGCTTCCAGCTTTTGAACCGATTTTAGAGCCTAAATAGGCAGCGCCAATTCCCACTCCAATAGCTAAAACCCAACCAACTACAGGGATTGCTACCAAGCCAATAGCCAGACCAGCTGAAACTTCAGCCGCCGCTGTTCCACCAAGAAAACCAAAAGCAAAACTTGTCGTGTTTACAGTAGCAGTGCGTTGCCAGTCTTTGCCACTTTCATAATCACTATAAACCTCAGCAACTTTGAACGATGCATCGGCAATTATCAGACCTTTACCCAGATAATCACTCGCTTGCGCCAAACGACGAAGCTTGATGAGATCACGCGAGTCAGAAATATTCAAAATCCCATCATTCCGATGGCTTTTAGCTAAGTTGACGGCACGCTCTGAATTATTCCAGATGGTCCCTTTGCCCTTAGCCTTGGCTAACTGTGCTTTGAGTTCTACACCGAAATTATCATTAAGTTTTTGCCATTCCCGATGCGCAGTCATTTCCAGTTTGCGCATCACCTGTCTGTCAACCCCTTTCTGCTTGGCATTTCTCACAGCCTTAAGAGCATCCTCATAAGCACCAATCTGCTTGTTAAGTTCAGTATTTCGAGAACCCCATCCTCCAGCGACAGCGCTACTAACATCAACACCATTCTTACGAACACATTGCATGGCAGATTTCAGATGCTCTTCGTAAGCGTTTGCCAGCGCCAGCGCTCCTGCACCGCCCAGCTGTGAGGTCAGAACTGAAATTTTACGGCGTTCATCCTGAGGGATCTGGTTGAATTCCCGCAGTAGTGCTTGCTGCTGAGGATTAGGATCTTGCTGTTGTGTTCTTACCAGAAATGCCAAGCCTTCGGGCACACAGTTATTGCTCCCGATACCGGGGTTGTCGCCCATAAAAGTATGGTAATCGAGAACGGATTCAAAATCGGTGGGGCGAAGAATGCGGGTGTTACCAGCAACGCAGAGCTGTGCCATAGCCTAGTCCTTTAGATACAGTGGTTCATATAATCAGCGCCGTACTCTAAACCCAGAACTCTCAAAACCACACACCAAGTTACATTAAATAACAATTATTGAAACATATGGACGCGCGTGCTTTTTCTTAAGCGGCTTCTGATAAGAAGCCCTGACTGCCGGAAAAAGCAAAAGCCCCAGCGTTTCCGCCAGGGCTTTGTCTGTTTTTAACCCCTTACTCTGCAGCGCGGGCGCGGATCTCGGTCAGGTTGTACTCGCCCATCAGGGTGCCATTTCTAAACACGGTGACCAGGCAGTTATCTCGTTCGCTCACGCTATCGCGGCGGACGGTTTTGAAGTTGCCTTCCTCATCACGGATCAGTGCCAGACGTCCTGCTTTTGAGCGTTTGCCGGGGTCGGTTTTAGGGTCTTTGAACACATCCTGCCAGTACTCGGTGCAGATAGCGGAGGCTTTCATGGCAAAGCGCTGAGTGTCGCGGTTAACTTTTTGCAGCAGTGCCCCGCCCATGCCGAAGGCCACGTTATCAGCACTTAAACCGCGGCGCTTCATGGCTTCAAGAATCGCCTCGATGGATTTTACAGAGACGCCGTCACCCTGAATCAGGCGGACGCAATCGGGCAGTACTTTGTAGCCTTGCAAGTTGGTGCGGTAACCGAAGCTTGCCATCAACCGCTCAATTGCTTGGGGGACGATTTCAACAGGATCGCCAGAGTCAGGGCGCACCACCAGCGTTCCACCCATGGTTTGTACCTGCTCTTTCAGGCTGCCGCCCCAAAGGTTATCGATGGCATTCCAAAGATCGTAGGAATCACTGACCACCGCCACCAGACGCCCTTCCCCGCCAAACTGTTTGAGCATGTTGGCATAGGCTTCAGTTTCGCCATCTCGTCCCCAGCTGGTAATGGTGCTGTGCTCTGCGGCAGGAATGGAGAACCCGGCCATGTCTGCATTGTAGTAACGGCGTGCAGCCATGATGGCAGACAAGGTGTCAGTTCCCTGAAAGCTCACTAAGTGGGCAAGACCGCCGATGGCTGCGGTTTCTTCAGAGCTGGCACCGCGGGCGCCGAAGTCGTGGAGTTTGAAAGGCAGGCCGGAAAGGTCATCGGCAGTCTCTTCCAGATAGCGGGCGATAATCCGGCGGCACGCATTAGATACTGTCGCAACCGTTGTTGGGTACCACACGGCACGCAGCAGTGCAGTCTCGATATAGGAAGTCAGCCAGGCGCATTTAGGATCGGTGTTCACCACCTGCACCAGCACATTGCGGGTCGCGAAACGTGTACCTTCCGGCACCGCTTCAATCTCGATGGGCAGAAAACCTTTGTAGGCTTCCAGAATGTAGTCCCAGCCCTCGCGATTGAATGGCACACCGTGGGCCAGACACACCACTTCGGCCTCGTCGATATCTTCACGGGTGATGGGTTTGCTCAGGTATTCCTTGAGGAAGGCTTGCAGACCGAAGAATACAGTCTCATCGAAAGCGCCACCGCGGGATTCAATATAAGAGGACACGTATTTGGTGCCGACGGGGTACTGCAGGAAGTGAGAGGTTTTGTAAGAGTCAGTATTCAGGATCAGATTACGCATGACGGAACTCCTCCGGTCATCAGTGGGACAGTGCCGGTCTTTCCAGCGTCCCGGTATGTCGATGTTGCCCGCCTTGGCCAAGTAACTATCGACGCGGATTCTTGGGTTGCTGCAGGTTCCCTGCCTCAACCGCGGAAACATAGTGGCTTAGAGCCACTTAAATAACAAGCACTTTTTTCAGATTTTTTTAACGTGCGTCTAATCCACAGGCGTAAGGCCGCAACGCGCCTGTTGCGGTGCTTACTTCGGCATAAAAAAAGGGCGTTAAAACGCCCCGAGCAGATCCTTGATAATAAAGTAATGGTCTTCAAACATGCGCTGCGGGTCCAGCTCGCCAAGCGGCATCCAGAACGCTCGCGCCGCATCATCAGAGCCTTTCACTTTTGGCAGCGTGGGCTGGCGCTCCAGTTCGATATAAAACGCCTGAGTGATAGTCCGCCCACGGGCAGAGCGATGAGGGTCGTCATAGACCTTGGAGCGCCGAATGGAGCCTTTCAGCACCGGCATGGGCACTTTAAGACGCGTTTCTTCGCGAAGTTCACGCAGGCAGGCATCCAGCATGCTTTCATTCTGGTTCACAAAACCGCCCGGTAACGCCAGCAAACCTTTGCCGGGACGTGCTCGCCGCTCAACAAGCAACACATGGCCCGACTGCACAATCACGCTATCCACCGTGACAAAGGTCGGCGCATAAGGCGCCGCCGCCCAGCGCTGGCGATAGTGCTCAACAAAAGCGATCTCTTCGCGGATATCGACAAAGGCCGGTTCGGACTTTGTCCACTGGCTCAGCCAGTCAGCAACCGGGCGGGGAAGCACCTCTGTGCTGGTAAGGCTGGCAAGGTAATCATCAAGCGCATCAGCGGCGGCGAAGAGCCCTTCTCGAAGCGGTGTGGCACTAATACCGCGCTCATTCGGCACCTGAATGCTCGACCACTGCGGAAACAGGCTTAAGTAAAAGCCGGAGTTGTCTTTCTCATGACCGATCAGCGCCACCCGCGGCGTGCGGTGTGGCACTGTGTGATGAGAGGTGACCAGCCCCGCGACAGTGGCCTGCACGTTCTGCACCCAGGCCTCATCGTTATAGGGAATATCCATTAGCGGGGCGAACAGTACCCGCGGTTGCAGCGCCGCCGGAAGACAGGCGCGAATCATTTGTTCACGCTCGTGGTGCTGCCACGGATTACGCGGATTGCGCGGCTGCCAGGCCGAGCCAATCAGCACGATCATCTGTTCCGCCTGCTTAAGCCCGGCTTCGATGATCTTTAAGTGACCGGCATGAAAAGGTTGGAAGCGGCCAATAAAAACCGCAAAATCGTGATCGTATGTCATGGTAGCAAGCTCCTTGCTGTCGTTGCCCGCCGTGGTCTTTCCTCAGCGGTGTCATCGCGAAGCCTTTAATGAGGCTGAACGCCATATTAATCAATTAATTGGCTTAAAGCCACTATATTGAGATTTCAACAGTGACTGACCGCACACCGGATACCCAGCAAAGCGAAGCCGACTACCTCGCCCAGTACAATATTCATGACTATGACCTGCCGCTGACTTCCGTGGATCTGGCTATTTTCACCCTGTTGCACGGCGAGCTTCAGGTACTGCTGGTGGAACGCGACAGCTTTCCTGCGCGTGGTCAGTGGGCATTGCCCGGTGGTTTTGTCGATATTCAGCAGGACCTCTCACTGGAAGCCACGGCCATTCGCAAGTTGCAGGAAAAAACCGGGGTGGCGACGCCTTATGTCGAGCAGGTGCTGACCACCGGCTCGCCCGAGCGTGACCCGCGCGGCTGGTCCATCACCGTGCTTTATATGGCGCTGATTGCCCACGCCCCGACGCAAAGTCATGTGCAAGGTATCAGGGATGCGCGCTGGATTCCCTGGGCGGAGGCGCAGCAACTGCCGCTGGCGTTCGACCATAGCGCACTGCTGATGGCGGCGCGGGAGCGGCTGCAATCCAAAACCGCCTACACCGCCCTGCCCCTGCATGTGCTGAATGCGCCCTTTACCCTTTCCGAATTACAGCGCGCCTTTGAAACCCTGCTGGATGCGCCGCTTGAGAAGAAATCCTTCCGCCGCCGCATGGAAGAAGCCGGTTTGCTGGAAGCCGTCGATGCTGACCCTCAGCGCAGCGGCAAAGGCCGACCAGCGGCGCTCTTCAAACCCAAAACTGCCGCCGGCGATTTTGTGTTTAGCCGTATCCTTGGACAAACCCGAGAGGGTTAACGGATATTTTCACGCTCCCATCCTGCTCGGGCAGTCTCCAGAAACGCCCGTGCCGCGCCGCCACTTTCCTCTTTACGGCTGATGAGCAGCAGTTCGGCTTGTTGGGGTAAATCCTCAAGGGGGCGGTAAGCAAGGCCCGGCAGGCGCACTTGCGCCAGCGGTTCCGGGACCAGCGCGACGCCCATGCCTGAGGCGACCAGTGCCAGCACGCTTAAGGTGCTGTGCATGTGATGGACTTTGGGCTCGTGCCCTAAGGCGCGGCGCACGCCTGCCAGTAGCTGATCATCTGCTTCATGGGCGGCATAGATAATCAGCGCTTCGGATTTCAGCATCGACATGCGTAATGAAGGCGCCTGCGCAAGGGGATGGCTGTCCGGCACCACCAGCAGAAAAGGCCATGTGCCAATGCGCTCATAGTGCAGGGCATCTTCACTCATCGCCCCTGCGTGGTCGGGGGCATAGCCAATATCGAGGCGACCTGCCTGAATCTCCTCCACTTGTGCGCTGGGGGCAAGCTCTCGCAACTCCACTTCTGCATCAGGGAAGGCGGCATGAAAGGCGCGCACATCGGCCATTAAGCGGCCACTGAACACGGCATTGCCCGCAAAGCCGATCCGCACTGTGCCGGTTTCTCCGCGTAATAACCGCTCCACCGTTCGCTGGGTATGGGCGGCCTGAGCCAGTATGCGCTCGGCTTCATGGCGCAGAAGTTTGCCCGCTTCAGTCAGTTCGACCCGGCGGCTGGTGCGAATAAACAGCGGCCCGCCGAGTTTTTCCTCAAAGGCGCGTATCTGCATGCTGAGGGCCGATTGCACGATATGCAGGCGCTCGGCCGCGCGGCCAAAGTGCCCCTCTTGCGCAACCGCGAGAAAGTAACGCAGATGGCGTAGCTCCATAACTTCCACCTTTCATTTTTACTGATCAATCAGTCAGATCAATCTATTGGCGTTAAGAATAGCGCAACACGATACTGATATGCCCTCTCACATGAAAGAGCATGTCATGAATACTTATCTTGAAGATCGCCTGCAGATTAGTGACCTGATGACCGGCTGGATTCATCGGGACCTTGGGCAATGGCAGGAGTTAGCCGGGCTGTTTCACCCCGATGGTGTTATCGAGGTGACCTGGTATGAAGGCTCGTTCAGCGGTTTTATTGAAGGTTCCAAGCGCATGGGCGCCTCAGACCTTGCCACCAAACATCTTATCGGTACACCCGTTGTCACCTTCAACGGTGAGCGGGCCATTGTCGAGACCAATGCCGTTATCATCGCCCAGAATAAGCGTCTGAATCTGGGTTGCAGCGTGCATAACCGTTTTTATGATCTGGCAGAAAAACGCGATGGTCAGTGGAAGCTGGTCAAGCGTCAGAGCATTTATGACCTGGGCACTTTTAACTTCCCCGCTGGCCCGCAGGACATCGACGCAGAAGTGTTGCAGAAGTATCCCTTCGAGTACGCCTCGCTGGCGTATCTGCTGGAGAAAAGTGGCTTCCCCCTTGGTCGCGTTTTCGCCACCCGTGGCAGCGAGCTGGAAGTGGCGATGCGCCGCGATGCCCTCATTTGGCTGAACGCATAAGCCTGGCTGCACGAATAAGTCTGGCAGTACGCATAACGCGCGTATTGCCCTTCTCCTACGATAAAAAAAGGACGCCGAGGCGCCCTTTTCTTTTTGCGATAGAGCTCACCAGTAATCGACTGCTACCGGCAAACCAGATGCTCAAGGGAAATAGTTATCACTGAGCTGTACCGCTTTCTGAGTATTTTTCGAGAATCCTGGCGACCTGATCAATCACCGGCTGGGCCTCAACATCTTTCAGTGCTTCGGACTTAGCCCAGCTCTGTTGATGCTGTTGGTAATCCGTCGCCTTGAGCCAGTGCGCCACTTCCTCATCCGTCAGAGTGCGCACCTTGGTGCCCCCGGCTTCCAGCTGTTTGACCATGTTGGTGTAGGAGGTATCCATCACCTGTCCGAGCTGCTGGTAAGAGGTCTCAGCTGCGCGCTGAAAAGCGGCCTGATCTTCCTGCGGGAGTGTCTCCCAGACCTTCTCGTTAATGCCGACAATATAAAGATGACCCAACCACAGCCTGGGTGATACCAGTGCATAGGGCGCGGCCTGATTGAGCTTGAGGTTATAGGCGCTGTCGATGTTTACGAAAATACCATCCAGCGCGCCATTGCCGAGGGCATCAAAGATTTCCGGCCCCCAATGCATTTTGACCGGTTGAGCACCGGCGCTTTTGAGAAAATCCAAATGCCAGAAGCTCGCTGAACGCCACTTCTGCCCTTCAATATCGCCGATGGATTGCAGAGGCCTGGTGCCGAAGAAGCCAGAGGGATAGCCTGTGGCAAGAAATACCTCGCGTATATTGTTGCTCGCCAGTTCTTGATTAAAGGCAGGCACTTCTCGATACACTTCCCGGAAAAAATCGACCTGCCTTGCGCCGGATGGCCCCACGGGGAAACCTTTAAAAATCTGGTGTAGCGGCAAGTCATTGGCTTTATATTCCGGGACGATCACGCTCAAGTCGGTCTTGCCTGAGCGCAATGTCGGCAAGGCATCATAGGCAATCGCCAGCTCGCCATCCCAATGACGCTCAATCTTCAGGCGCCCTTCTGACTCCCGCTCAACGGCCGGAAAAAACACCTCATCCAGAAAGCGGGTGCGCATGCCATCCAGCGGCTGGTGATCACTAAAGGTCAGCACGGTGGTGGCTTGCGCCTGGCCGAGCAGCAGTGCGCCGACAGCAGCAACCAGCGCCTGACGGCCGCGTTTCAGGGAAAGGTGAAAGCGTGGCGTATCTTTGCCCGCCGTGTGGTGGAATCTCATCGGTTTCTCCTTCGCTCAGGGTTTCGTTTTTACTGTGGGGAATCGGTATCACTTAAGAGACGACTTATCGCCCTCAGCCTGATTCTGATAATCGCTAAAAATGCCTGAGACCTGCTCAAGCACAGTGTTGGCGTCGCTACCTTTCAGTGCAGCAGACGTTGCCCATTCCTGCTGGTGCTGCTGATAGTTTGAGGCCTGCATCCACTGGGAAAGCTCGGCATCGCTCAGGGTATGAACGGTTGCCCCATCGGCTTTAAAAGACGCGATCATGCGGGTGTACGCCTCATCAAGACGCTGACCGTATTGCGGGTAGGAAGACGCCGCCGCCCGTGTGAATGCTGCCTGATCCTCGGCGCTTAATGCCTCCCAGGACGTTTCATTCATCGCGATGATGTACAGGTGATCCATCCAGAGTCGGGGCGAGGCCAGCACATAGGGCGCGGCTTTTTGCAGACTGAGCTTTTTGGCACTGTCGATATTGACGAAAATCCCCGAGAGCGAGCCCTTCTCAAGCGCAGCGGCGATATCCGGCCCCCAGCGCACCTTTGTCGGCGTGGCACCGGCACTTGTCAAAAAGCTGGCGTGCCAAAAACTCGAGGTGCGCCAGCTTCTCCCGGCGATGTCACGGATGTTGTCCTGAGGCTGGGCGGCAAAAAACGCCGCCGGATATCCCGGTGCCAGAAAGATCTCATGCAGGTGCTGCTTGCCAAGCTCAGCGTTAAACGCAGGCACGCTCTGATAAACCTGCCGGTAGAAAGCCACTTCTTTGGCACCTGCTGGTCCGACCGGAAAGCTCTGAAAAATCTGGTTGAGGGGCAGCGACTTCGCTTCATATTCCGGCGCGACAACACCAAGATCACTTTTGCCGGCAGCCAGGGAGGCCAATGCATTGAAGGCCACATCGCGCCCGCCATTCCAGTGACGCTCAATCTTCAGGCGCCCTTCGGACTCACGCTCAACCGCCGGAAAGAACACCTCCTCGAGAAACCGCGTGCGCATTTCATCCACGGGTTTGGCATCCACGTAGGTCAGCACCGTGGCCGCCTGAGACTGGCTAACCAACAAAGCAGCCGTCACCGCCAGTAGTGCCTGATGTGTTCGTTTCAGTGAAAGGTTAAAGCGTGGCATCCGGTTTCTCCTGCGCACATGTTCAGTACTGCCCGCTGATGGCTGGGCGGCGTGGGGGAATGCAGGAAAACATGCCACAGGCTTTTAAGTAAATGAACATTCATTTACTTAAAACTTCATGACACCGGATGACAGGCAAGGCAAAGCGACCTCAGAGTCAGCTCAATGCAAGGTGCGAAGAGCGCACGCTGGAGTTACCTGGAAATGGCCTTCCAGGCCAGTTGGAATGCGGCATCAACTTCCTGCGCCGAAGGCCGGAAACCTTTATTCAGACGCGAGCGGGCAAGAAAAACAGGAGGTGCCAGCACAAAGGACAGCAGCATCGCCTTCGGACAATCAACAATTTCCCCTGCGGCAATAGCACGGTCCAGCGCCTGATGAAGCGGCTGATATGGCGCTTCCAGTAGCGCAGTGTCGATCAGTTTGATGTAGGGCGAATAGGTGAACTGGTCAATAAAGCGGTACTTCTCCCCTTCGCTGTGTACGAAGGTATAAAGCCGCGACCAGAATCCTTCGAGGCTGGTTTTGATGGGCAGGCTGGCGTCGAATTCAGCCATGAGCTGCTGCGCCATAGCCGCTTTGATTTCCATAAAGGTCGAGACCAGCAGCTCTTCCTTGTTCTTCATATAGATGTAGAGCGTCGCGGGCGACACACCGGCTCGCTTGGCGATCTTCTGGATTGAACTGGTCGCGAAGCCATCTTCATTGACGACTTCTAACGTTGCCTGACGCAGGGCAACAACCTTATTCAAATCACGGGGACGCATGGCGGTTCTCGATGGGAGCAATATCTGCTCGGGCTTAACAACGAGGCGCCATGATAACAAAAGTTCCCCTTATGCTCATTGTTGGCAGAGAACAAAACGACGGCGACAGGCTCAGTCAATCACCTTGCTATACAGCACCTTGCCATCGTCCTGTACCTGCAGGGTGTTGCCATCCAGCATCAGGGAACCCTGAGCCTGTCGGGCGAGATACCATTCTGCACGCACCCATTTCATGCCGAGATTCGGCCAGAGCACTTCGTCCATCAGCACCAAATCAAGAGAGCACGTAGCGCCACAATTGCTCTGATACAGCCGGTAGGTGTGCTTATCCACGCGGACTTCACTGAGCAGTACTCTCACTGAGGCTTTACTGTCCTGAGCCACCGCATCCCCCTCAGTCCAGGCGAACCACGCCATAAAACTGCTGGGGAAAACGAAGCTGGTCAGCGACAGGAAAAACAGCATTACCCGCAGAGGCTGGCCACGCAGCAGGCAAGCGGTGGCGAAAGCACTTAACGGAAGCAGCATAATCCAGATGGCAAAGGCCCGGTAATTCCAGGATGCCATCAAAAAGCGTGGTAGGTAAGCCCCGTCGCACATAGCGAACAACAGCGTCACCACCATAAAGACAAAAAAGCCAAAGGCGATATTTCGCCAGCGGGACGATGGCGCTTTTAGCGGAGGTTTGGCTGCAGCGGTGGAGGCTGCGGGAGAGTCAGTCGGCATACTTATCCTTCCATGGACAGCCTGGCGATATTCAGGAAACAGTCGCCAGTACAGGGAAGCGCAGACTAAAGAAGCCCGGACTTACACGCAAGCAAGCCAAGGCAGACAGCACGCATGCCATGCCCGGCAGCGCACAAAAAAGCCCGGCAGCCAAGCCGGGCTTTGACGATAAATCACTCAGATTAAGGCACCTGGGCGGGTGACTCTTCCGCCTCGTTCGGGCCATCGCTCACACGCATGGCCACCCAGGCCAGCACGAAGTAGCTGAAGGTCAGCGCAATGGCCGTGTAGAAGTAATCCTCTTTCATCGTGCCAAGGTCGGTGATATCCGGCGCCGTCCAGGCCAGGCGAACGGCGTAGACGATCATAAAGATCAGCACTGCCCCGGCACCAACAAGCAGCACCTTCGCCAAACGTGCCGTGTGCAGTTTGGTCGGGTCAGATTCGACCTGCTCCTCGCCGCTCTCGGCCAAACGTTTTTCCTCAAACTCGATCAGCACCTGCTCACGTTCCGCCTGACGGGTTTCATCCACGGGCCAGGAGTCACGCGCGCCCATGTAGCTTGCCACGATGGGGTAAAGCACCAGAGCGATCAGGTATTCCGGCAGGAAGATGTAATAAAAGCTCATGGCCTGGGTAAGGATCATCAGTACGGCAAACGCCAGAGAGACACCCCAAACGATCAGCGCCGCCATGTTGATGTTCTGGCGCAGGTAACGCGACCAGTAACGGGTCAGCCCCAAACGTGGCAGCAGGTAATGCTCAGCAATGGTGATCGCCCCCACCGGACACAGCAGCACGGCACCATAAACCGTCAGCGGCATAACGGACTGCGCGACGAAGGGAAAACAGGCGGCAGCGGCAATCACGACACCGATAATCGCCGTCACTTTGCTGCGTGACATCTTGGGCATCAGGGTACTGGCGGCAAGACCGGCGCGGTACAGGCAGGCATTCGCCGTGGTCCAGCCGGCACAAATCACCGCCAGCAGGCCCACATAACCCAGCGTGGCGTAGGCAACATCGGCGGAGTCGAGATTCATCAGCGCGGTGCCAAGCACCACGGCAGCGCCCGCGCCCATCAGGCCTGCGGAAATCCAGCCCACATAGTGGCCCAAAAACATGCCGATGCCGGAGAACACGCCATACCATTTGCGATGCGCAAAGCGGAAGGTGGCCATATCAATCAGGCCCAAATGCACCATGGCACCGTTCGCCCAGGCGAAGGCCGCAACTTCCCACATGGAGATGCCGTCTTTGCCTTCTGGCGTCGTGCCCGTCCAGATAGTCTCTTTGGCGACCTCGATAAAGCCTGCAAAGCTGTCGATACCGGTCGAGCCTGTGACATGCTGCGCCAGAGAAGGCAGCGCAATTGCCGCACCGCAGACAAAGCAAGTCAGCATCCAGGGCGAGCAAATGGTCGCAAAGTTGGCCATGGCTTCAAAGCCGCGGGCAGCGACAATCACCACCACGGCGGCGAGCATAAGCGTCACTACAATAAAGGCAATTGAGGTGGGATAAGGCTGAAGCTGAACTGGCAAATCCAGCGCGTGGCGCACCGCATAAGCCGAGACGGTAATCATCGCGGCGGCCAGCGCGCCGTAGAACAGCAGGATCGCGCTGTTATAAAGCTTACTGAAATAAGGGCCGGTGATTTGCTCAAGATAGCTGAACAGCGAGCGTCGGGTTTCGACGGCGATGGGAGTTGTCACCAGCGCCCAACTGGCAACGGCCAGCAGGTTACCGATCAACAGTCCAAGGAGCAGTTCGGTAGTGCCGACTCCCATGGTCACAAAAGTCACACCAATAACAAACTCGGTCGCGGCAATGTGCTCACCGCCAAAGAGTCCGGCGAAATATCGCCATTCCTTCACGTAGTGCGCGGCGCGAGGAATAGCATTACGAAGATGTCGTGGGCGAGATTTCGATCTCGCTGATGCTGCTGTGGTTGGCATGCTCTATCTGCTCTGTCCTGTTAATCAAAGGAAACGTCACGGGAAGAATCGAGGCCATGGACTGACACGGCCAGCAACGGCCGCTTCCCAAAACTCACCTGTTTCTCAGGTGAAGCGGGAAATACGCACTCAGGCGCAGTCACTGTACCGGTCTATCAGTCAGGTCAGTCGCGGGTACAACGCGAGTAAATGGCAAACAAGGCTGGCGCATTCATCGGCATAGGTTCATCCATGGCAACGTGCTCCGATTCGTCCAGCGCTTATCCTCTTCATCGGTAAAACCAGTCGCATAATGCATGCCAGTTTCATCTAGATGACTACAACTAAAGTAGTTAGCCTTTACCCTAGCGGTATTTTTTTGCATAAACCAGATACGTTTTCATACTTATGACCCAACAGGTAAGCCAATGAAAACGGGTTGTTTTTGAAAATACCGCCCTTAATAGCGATGAGCCAAAATGCGGATTATGGGAGTTATGTCAGGTAGCTGCGTGCCTGTCATCAGCTGACATACAGCGCTTAAATTAATTGAATCTGATTGTTGCGATCTTACCGATGCCTCTGTCCCCCACCACCGATTTCAGGGTGATAGCCACCCATTCGCCAGAGGATGCCTGCCCGGAAATAGTGCTCGAACACACTCCCAGCCGACAGCAACTCGCTTTTGAAGGTGCGCAACTGGAAGGCCAGTTTGCAATGGATAACGGCTTTATTCTGCTCATTACCGATGATGTGCCCTTTGAGGAAAGGCTGGTGATTTATCGGCTGGATCAAAAACTTCAGGTCTGCGAAAGCATTACGCTTGGCGCGGCCTATACCCCCGGCATCATTGGTGATTTACAGATCCTGAGCGCCAGCCAGCTAAGCTTTAGCTTCTTTAATAATGAGGAAGTATGGGTACTGGAGCTGCTAGCCAAACCGGCATGGGACAGGAAGCCTTTTCAGCATCCGGTGAGAAGAACAAGCGGTGTATTCAGGAGAAGTTCATTAAGGCTTTACATTAAAATAGAACGTGAACAGCAAATGCCTATGAATTAAAATCTGATTCATTAATCAAAAAACCTACTACATCAGACCATCCACCAATCAAATAATCTATATTTTCTTGTGAGTTGTTAAGCCTTACAATATTGACTTCAAAAACTTCCCTTACATAGTCTTTCTCCTTACCCTGAATTTTACTCATCCTAATAACCTCGTTATCAAAACCTTCAACAATGCCATGTACAAAGACATCTCTAAGTTGTGATGCTGCCTTTGTTTTCATGATAAGTTCATGACCCATGAATGATGGCAGTCTCTCATTTAAATGCCGCTCTATATATTCAAGTTTACCGTTAAGTCGTGTTGGCTTTTTCTGTGTGTTATTTCCTTTTGCTATTAAGTGTAGACATTGATCAATTAGCCTTTCGACTTCAGACCACCTCACGACAGTAAAACCAATTGAAGATAACCATGACTCAGCTAGTTTTATTTCATCCATTTCTATCACCCTAAAAAAAGCAAGCCCATAGATAATTCACCAATGAGCAATTGCTATTTAAAAGCCCCGCTGCACGTTCGCACAGCGGGGCTTTTTCAATTACCAGCAGAGTGCCAGCCCCTGCTGGTTTTGTACCGGATTTACTTAGCTAGGGAAAGCAAACTGTGCCTTCTCGCGCACACCACCGGCGGGCCAGCGCTGGGTGATGGTTTTACGGCGGGTATAGAAGCGCACGGCGTCGGGGCCGTAGGCGTAAAGGTCGCCGAACAGGGAGCGTTTCCAGCCGCCGAAGCTGTGGTAGGCCACTGGCACCGGTAGCGGAACGTTAACGCCGACCATGCCGACCTTGATGTTGTCGGTAAAGTAGCGCGCCGCTTCGCCATCACGGGTAAAGAGGCAGGTGCCGTTACCGTATTCGTGATCGTCGATCAGCTGCATTGCCTCTTCCAGTGACTTGGCGCGCACGACGCAGAGTACCGGGCCGAAGATTTCATCGGTGTAGATGCTCATCTCAGGGGTCACGTGGTCGAACAGGCAGCCGCCGATAAAGTAGCCGTTCTCATGGCCGGGCACGACCAGATCACGGCCATCGACCACCAGTTTTGCGCCCTGCGACACGCCTTCGGCCACATAGTTGCGAATGCGGTCCAGCGATACCTGCGTAATCACCGGGCCCATGGCATTGCTAAGGTCGGTGCCGGGGCCGACTTTCAGGGTCGACAGTGCATTTTCCAGTTTGCTGACCACTTCATCCGCGACTTCATCGCCCACGCAGACCGCGACGGAAATCGCCATGCAGCGCTCGCCGCAGGAGCCATAGGCCGCGCCCATCAGTGCGCTGACGGCGTTGTCGATATCGGCATCGGGCATGATCACCGCATGGTTTTTCGCACCGCCCAGCGCCTGAATACGTTTGCCGTTAGCCGTGCCGGTGGCGTAGATATATTCGGCAATCGGGGTTGAGCCGACAAAGCTCACCGCCTGCACGCGCTTGTCTTCCAGCAGGGTATCGACCGCCAGCTTGTCGCCGTTGACGACGTTGAACACGCCTTTAGGCAGACCGGCTTCGTGCAGCAGCTCAGCAATTTTCAGCGGTGCGCTGGGGTCACGCTCGGAAGGCTTCAGTACAAAGGTGTTACCGCAGGCAATCGCCATCGGGAACATCCACATGGGTACCATCGCCGGAAAGTTGAACGGGGTAATGCCCGCCACAACGCCAAGGGGCTGGAACTCGCTCCAGGAATCAATCGCCGGGCCGGCGTTTTTGCTGTGCTCGCCCTTGAGCAGTTCAGGAATGCCGCAGGCGTATTCGACCACTTCGATACCGCGCTGCAATTCGCCGCGGGCATCATCCAACACCTTGCCGTGTTCAGCGGTAATCAGCGCGCAGATGTCATCGGCGTGTTCTTCAAGCAGCATTTTAAAGCGGAACATCACCTGCGCACGCTTAAGTGGCGGTGTGTTGCGCCACGCGGGGAATGCCGCTTCTGCGGCGGCAATCGCGCTTTCAACGGTTGCCTTGCTGGCCAGCGCCACGCGCGAGCTTTCCTCACCGAAGGCCGGGTTGAAGACGGCCTGGGTACGCGCCTCGTCGGTCACCATTTCGCCGTTGATAAAATGTCCGTGAATCTGGGTCATAAAGGTCTCTCTTATAAAAATCGGTGAAGTCGCGGCTCAGGCCAGGGTCTTGAGTGAATCGCCCAGGGCGTTGATCAGGCGGTCAATCTCTTCACGCTCGACAATAAAGGGCAGGCCCAGCTGAATCGTGTCGCCGCCGTAACGGACATAGAAGCCTTTCTTCCACATGTCCATCGCCACCAGATAGGGGCGAAGCGCGGGTTCACCGGGCGCAGCTTCCAGCGTCAGCGCCGCCGCCAGACCGTAGTTACGAATATCCGCCACCGCAGGCAAGCCTTTCAGGCTGTGAATGCCCGCTTCAAGGTAAGGCGCCATCTCTTTGGCGCGGCTGATCAGGTTGTCTTTCTCAAGAATATCAAGCGCCGCCAAACCTGCCGCACAGGCCACCGGATGGGCAGAATAGGTGTAGCCGTGTGGCAGCTCGACCATGTAGTCGTGGCCGCCCTGCTCCATAAAGGTTTCATAGATCGGCTCGATCACGGTCACGCCGCCCATGGGCACGGCACCGTTGGTGACCTGCTTGGCAAAACAGATCATATCGGGCACAACGCCGAAGGCTTCACTGCCGGTATTGGCGCCAACGCGACCAAAAGCGGTGATCACTTCGTCGAAAATCATCAGGATATTGTGCTTGGTGCACAGCTCACGCAGGCGGTTCAGGTAGCCGACCGGTGGCGGCAGAATGCCGGTGGAACCTGCCATTGGCTCAACAATCACGGCGGCGATGTTAGAGGCATCGTGCAGGGCAATCATCGCTTCCAGCTCATCGGCCAGATGCGCACCATGTTCTGGCTGGCCTTTGCTGAACAGGTTTTCCTTGATGGCCGTATGCGGCAGGTGATCAGCATCCACCGCCTGACCATAGAGTGCGCGGTTGCCGACGATGCCGCCAACGCTGATGCCACCAAAGTTGACGCCGTGATAACCACGGGCACGGCCAATCAGTTTGGTTTTGCTGCCCATACCCTTTTTGCGCCAGTACGCACGGGCAATCTTAAGGGCGGTGTCGACCGCTTCAGAGCCGGAACCGGTGTAGAAAACACGGGTCATCGCCGCTGGCATAAAGTCGAGAATACGTTTTGCCAGCTGGAAGGATTTGGGGTGGCCAAACTGGAAGGCTGGCGAGTAATCCAGCGTTTGCAGCTGGGCGTTAACGGCTTCAGCAATTTCAGGGCGGCAATGGCCGGCACCGCAGGTCCAGAGGCCGGAGAGCGCATCAAAAATCTGGCGACCATCGCTGTCGGTAAAGTACGCGCCTTTGGCCGCGGTGATGATGCGCGGGTCCTTTTTAAACTGCCGGTTGCCCGTGAAAGGCATCCAGTGGGCTTCCAGTTCTTCCTTAGTGGGCATGACGTGGTCGGTCATCGCGGCTACCTGCTGATCGCTAATTTGAAGTCTCGGGGACGAGCATAAATCTCTGCTCGCAATGGGTTCAGTCTGCCTCGGCAAAAAAAGTAGTTAAATACAAACCTTTTAAAGCATACTTATCGTTTTACTTACCTAAATAACCTTGTTCCGCCAACACCCTCAAGCCTAGTGCTGACGTGTGCGTGGCACCGTTTTGACAAGGTTAAAATCCGCAGGACAGGCGATGAGCAGTCAGAACAAAAACCCGCAAACGTCCGCCGCGAAAACAGCGCTAAAAACCGCGCCGAAAACCGTCAATCTGCCCGGACAAATCAGCGATGTTGACCTTCGTCTGCTGCGCATTTTTAAAGCGGTGGTCGATAACGGCGGTTTTTCAGCGGCTGAGGTGCAGCTCAATATCAGCCGTCCGGCGATTTCTCTGGCGATCAGTGATCTGGAAAAACGCCTGAGCCTGCGCCTGTGTCAGCGCGGTCGTTCGGGCTTTGCCTTAACCGAGGAAGGCGAGCAGATTTACCACGCTATTTTGCAGGTGCTGGCCTCGCTGGAAGGTTTCAAGGCGCAGGTTAACGCCATTCATAATCATCTGAAGGGCGAGCTGAATATCGGCATCACCGATAACCTCGTCACCCTGCCCCACATGCGTATTACCCACGCACTGGCGGAACTCAAAAAGGCCGGCCCCGGTGTGCGCATCAATATCCGCATGATTCCGCCCAATGACATTGAACTTGGCGTGCTCGACAGCCGCCTGCATATCGGTGTGATTCCGGAACTTCGGCCTCTGCAGGGGCTGAATTACTTTCCCCTCTATGAAGAAACCTCCCAGCTTTATTGCAGCCGTGGCCATACACTTTTCAGCCTGAATGACACGGAGCTGACGATTCCCCAGATCGAAAAGCAGGATGCCGTCGTCCCGGCCTTTGCGCCCCTTGCCGACGTAAAGCCCCTGCACCGCAGGCTGAATGCGCAGGCGACCGCGACGGATCGCGAAGGCATCGCCTTTCTGATTCTGACCGGCAGCTATATCGGCTATCTGCCCACTCACTTTGCCGAACGCTGGGTACGCGACGGCCAGATGCGCGCCTTGCTGCCCGATGAACTGCACTTCGGCACGCAATTCTTCGCCGTCACCCGCAAAGCCGCCCGCCCGAACCTGATTCTGGAGAAATATCTGGAAGCGCTGGGGGTGTGAGCATTGCCATAAGGGTGGACAGGCTGTTGCCCGATGACTGCTGGCCTGGGGCAAACCCGGTTGCTAGGCTTTAGGCGCAATTAATCGCGTAAAAAGCAACCTCATTTGTGAACAGGAGCGAATGTTATGTCTTATCAGTGGGTCATCTTTGATGCGGACGATACGCTGTTTCATTTCGATGCCTTTGCCGGTTTGCAAATGACATTAGCCACTCACGGAAAAGACTTTAATCGTGAGGATTATGCGCAATATCAGGCGATTAATACGCCACTCTGGCAGCAATACCAGCAAGGCGAAATTACCGCAGAAGATGTCAAAATTCGCCGGTTTATTCCCTTGGCTGAAGAGCTGGGTATCAGCCCCCGGCAATTGAACCAGCAATTTCTGGCCTCCATGGCAGAGGTCTGCCATCCCCTTGAAGGGGTACGAGAATTACTGGAAAGACTGCAGGGCAAGGTTGGCCTTGGCATTATTACCAATGGGCTGGTGGATCTTCAGACAGCACGCCTTGCGCGTAATGCCATGAGCCATTTCTTTGAAGTGCTGGTCGTTTCAGAGGCCGTGGGCGTTGCAAAACCCGACCCGAAAATCTTCCGTCATACGGAGCTGGAAGTGCAGAAAATCAAACCGAATCAGTCACTTACCCCTGAGCAGTTCCTGATGGTGGGCGATAACCCGGCCTCCGATATTCTGGGCGGTCAGCGGGCGGGCTGGCACACCTGCTGGCTGAATGCGGCAAAGACTCCGGCACCGGATGGCATTCTGCCTAATTACACCGTCAGCAATCATTTCGAACTAAAACGGCTATTAGAAGAAAAAATCTCGATTTAATTTGCGTATTCAGCATTGCAATTGGCTATTTGTCGCCCAATACTCGTTGCAGAGGTTGGGAATATCCCCTGCTGAAATCTGCTTTATCAGCCTTTTCGTTTTACGTTCTCTGCCTCGATTCATCCGCGTAGCACTTACCACTCGGCCTTTCCTGACCGGGCGTGATCTGGGTGCCACGACATTTCCGGATTTTTCAGGAGGCAATCAATGGAACGGCTACTTTCTTCGGACTGGATTACTCACTTCTTTGGCTATACCGGACGGCTGGTTTCCCTCGGCAAATATAAAGGGGACCATGAGCTGGAAAGTAATATCGGTATTGTCGCTTACACCGCCGTATTTATGCTGGCGTCCCTGTACTACTGGGTGAGCGCATAGCGGTAGTAGTGAAAAGCGCCTGGCCATTTCACACCTGTTTTTTCGAGCCTTAGTGCGCTGACTGATTTCAGTGAGCACTCCGGCTGCGTGCAAAAATCACCAGTCCGATGCCGCCCAGCGTCATCACCCCGGACACCATCAGCACTGGCGTTAATACTTCGCCCATCCATAAAATGCCACCTGCCGCTGCCAGCAATGGCACACTAAGCTGCAATACGGCCGCCAGCGGCGCAGAAAGCGAGCGCAGTGCGCTGTACCAAAGGGCATAGCCAACACCCGAGGCCAGCGCTCCCGATGCGATGGCCAGTACCACACCTGAACGTTCTGCATGGCCATTTAGCACTCCGGCGATGGCGACAACAGCCGCCAGCGGCAACGTTTTCAGCATATTGCCTGCGGTATCCTGCAGTGGCGCCCGGCTCTTACGACCCTGCAAGGTGTAAACACCCCAGGCCATGCCCGCCAGACACATCAGCACCAACCCGCCGACGCTGGGCGCGACCATGCCCGGCAGCATCAGCAAAATAAAACCCGCAAAGGCCAGTAAGAGCCCGGCCATTTCCAATAGGGTAAAGCGATGCCCCTGATACCAGGCGATCGCCAGCATGGTCATCTGCACCGAGGTAAAGAGAATGAGCGCGCCCGCTCCGGTCGGCAAACTCACATAGGCCAGAGAGAAGGCCATTGCGTAGATAAAGAGGCTGAGCGCACCGATCTGGGAGCCAAACTGCTGCCACGACCGCTTCGGGCTCGTTGCATTGGCCACCGAGCGTTTCGCCGTCAGCAGGCATAACAGCGATAACATCACCGCACCACTAAAAAGCCGGATGGAGGTAAAGCTCGCTGCATCAATACTCTCCGTGGCCAGCGCCAGACGACAAAGCACGGAGTTAGCGGCAAAGGCGATCAGAGCCAACAGCGTTGTCAGACAGAGTCGGGGGAGATTGGTCGTGGTGGAAGTGCTGGCGTCGTGCATAGTTTTTATTTTTCCCGATGGTCAGCGCCCGGTGATAACAATAATTCAGTGGCAACAACAATTCTGTGACTGCAACGATTCAGCGATAGCAATAAGCCTCTGATAACTACAGCCTAGCGATAACCTCACTTTGGCGCCCTAGGGCTTTAGCCTTAGGCCGTCTAAAGCTCCGGCGCTGCAACACTTTGCCCAGAAATGACGCCTGCCTGCGACAGCGCTGATAAACCTCAGGGCGTACAATGCAACCTGAGCTTTACCCTTTACGCCGCGTATTCAGGCGGCCAGTCAATCTCACAGGGAGGGAGTTATGTCTCGACGTTCCAAAGTCTCAGCACTGCTGCTCGGCGCCGGTATCACCGGTTTTGCATTGGTGCCCATCGTGCAGGCATCGACCCTGAATGATCTTCTCAACGCAGGCAAAGCCCAGCTGCAAAAGCAGCAAAGTGGCAGCACCTCTGCCAGCGCCAGCACGTCAACATCACTCTCATCCAGCACCCTGAGCGCCGGCCTTAAACAGGCGCTGTCTGTCGGGACGACTCGTGCGGTGGAAAGCCTGAGTAAGCAAAACGGCTACCTTAACAGCAGCATTGCGCATATTCCCCTGCCTGGCGCCCTGGCCTCTTCGGCCAAGATGCTGCGCGCCGCCGGGATGGGCACTCAGGTTGATGCCTTTGAAACCAGCATGAACCACGCCGCCGAGAAGGCCGTGGTCGAGGCAACCCCCCTCTTCGTGCAGGCACTGAATAACCTGACGCTAAAAGATGCCCAGCAGATTTATTCTGGCGGCAGTGATGCAGCAACCCGCTACTTTGAAACCAATACCCGTACCCAACTGGCGGCCAAGTTTCAGCCCGATATCGCCCAGGCGATGGCTCAGACCGGCGTCACCAGTTACTACCAGCAGCTCACCAAGAAAATTCCATCCGGCCTTGCAGCGTTAACCGGCACCAATGTGGACCTTGATACCTACGTGACGCAAGCGGCACTTGATGGCCTCTTTGCTCAGCTCGCGCAGGAAGAAAAAGCCATCCGTACCGATCCGGCGGCCCGTACCACGGACTTGCTGCGCTCGGTGTTCGGCCAGTAAGTCAGCCAGCGTAAGATAAAAAAAGAGGGCCCCTGCCAAGCAGGAAGCCCTCGGAAAGTCGACCGATGCCACCAGTCGAAGTTTAAGCACGTTGAGGAATAAAACGCCGGGATGGCGGCCTTAGCCGAGTACGCTGGCAAAGACCGGTGCACCAAGCACCATTGCAATCCCGGTAAAAATCATCGTCAGGCTGGCGATCACGCCCTCTTCATTGCCCAACTCCCGCGCTTTCGCCGTGCCTGCACCGTGGGCCGATGCCCCCAATGCCACACCGCGCGCCAGCGAGGTTCGAATCCTTGTGGCGCGGAATACCGGCTCACAAATCACCATGCCGATAATGCCGGTCGCCATCACCAGCATCGCCGTAATTTCAGGCACGCCACCAAAAGCCGTCGCAGCCTGCAGTGCAAAGGGTGTTGATACCGAGCGCACCAGCATGCTGTGAGCGATTTCATCGGGCAGCGGAAACAACTGCGCCAGTAGCCAGGAGCTGCCCATCCCCAGCACCAGACCGGTAATCACACCAAAGGTCAGGGTCATGGGGTAACGCATAATCACGCCGCGCTGCTGATAAATCGGTACAGCAAAAGCGATGGTCGCAGGCCCCAGCATCAGCACCAAAAGGTGGGTGAAGCGAAAGTAGTCATCCAGCGGAATCCGCAGTGCCAGCACCAGCGCAATAATGCCAAGGGGCGCGGCCAGAATAGGTGCCAAAAAGAACACCTTCTTGCGGGCGTAGGCCACTTTAGTGAGGTAATAAAACCCCAGGGTCGCGACCAGACTGAACAACGCCAGTGCGCTATCAGACATGGGACACCTCGGCAAACTGGTGCCCACGCATACGGCTTTCCAGCTTGAATACGCGATCCACCACCAGCGCCGTTCCTATCAGTACCAGCGCGGTTCCACCGATCAGCGCGCCCATCAGCATCAGTCCATCCTGCTCCAGCAGTTGGGAATACTTGATGATCGATACCACCGGCGGAATAAAAAACAGCAACAACTCACTCAGTAACCAGGCAGAACCCGCCTGCACCACTGACACCGGCACCAGTTTGCTGGCGAACAGCACCACCATGATGCCCAGGCCCAGTACGCTGCCGGGAATCGACCAGCCCTCATGGGCGGCCAACGAATTACAGGCCCACAGCAAAGCACAGAGCCCGGCAATCTGGAGTAGCGTATGAACGAGCCCTTTGGCTTTCTTCATGGTGCATTTCCTCTCTGAGTGCTGAGTGAAATTCTGTGCCAGTCTCGGCTTATGGCCTCTGGCTGAATCGTTAATGCGTGTAGTCTAGGGGTTTCAAATAGATAAAAATAATGAATAATTAACATGCATTACATAACTTTTTGGAAAACAAATGGATCTGCGTGTGCTGCGGTACTTTGTCCGCATCGTCGAAAGTGGTGGCTTTGGCCGTGCCGCTGAACAGCTACACATCACCCAGCCGGCACTGAGCAAGGCGATTCGTTCTCTGGAGGAAGAGCTTGAAGCGGTGCTGCTTGAGCGCGGTAAACGTGGCTCGCAAATTCGCCTGACACCCTCGGGGGAGATCGTCCTGCGCCATGCCCGCACGATGCTGGATGAGCGCAAACGCATGGCACGTGCGATCGATGAATTGCGTGGCTTAAGCGGCGGTGAACTGAGAATCGGCCTGTCGCCACTGGGCAGTGCCGAGCTATTCGCGCCCTTGATTGCCCGCTTTCGCAGCCGCTACCCGCAGGTGCGCGTCTGGCTGATGGAGCGTGGTGGGGCTGAACTCGAGGAATCCTTGCGCAAAGGCGATATCGAACTGGCGACCAGTTTAGTCCCGGTGCATGACGGCATCGACTGGCTGCAGATTCGTAATGACCCGATGCGCGTCGCCCTGCCCGTTGCCCACCCGCTGGCGCAGCAGGAAAGTATCAAACTCAAGGATCTGGCCGAGGTGCCTCTGGTGATCTTCGAGCCGGGGTTTCTGTTGAATAAGGTCGTACTTGAGGCCTGTTATACCGCCGGCTTTACGCCCAAGGTCGTCACGCAGATCAGCCAGCCGGACTTTGGACTGGCGCTGGTCGCTGCGGGTACCGGCGCCATGCTGTTACCCGGCCTGATTGCCGAGCGTCACGGCACGCCGGGGGTGCGCATGATTGCACTGGAAGACAACAGTTTTACCTGGAAGCTGTCCTTGCTCTGGCGCAAAGGCGGCACTCTGACCTTCGCTGCACGCGCCATGCTCGACCTCATTGAATCCTCACTGGACGAGCAGGGCTCGCTGCCCGGCTTGCCCATGGGGACGGTATAAAAAGGCACGGTATAAAAAAAGGAGCCATCAGGCTCCTTGTCACATCAACTGCTTAGACCGATTTATTCGCATCAAACTCGTTGCGTCAAACTCTTGGCTTCAAACACTTTGCATCAGCAGCGCTGATTAGCGTGAAGAAAGGTTATTTGAAAAGATGCTTGCGCGCTTCTTCGGTCAACAGGGCTTTGGAGTCGGTGTTGATTCCTTCCACCAGCTTGTAGGCGCGTTGCACCGCGGGACGGGCTTCAATACGTTCAAGCCATTTGGCCATGTTGGGGAAGTCTTCAATGTTCTGCTTCTGCCCTTCCCAGAGTTTGGCCCAAGGGAAAATTGCCATATCGGCGATGGAATAGTCTCCAGCGACAAAGTCTTTATCCGCCAGTTGCTTGTCGAGCACACCATACAGACGTGCCGTTTCCTTGATATAGCGGTTCTGAGCGTAAGGAATCGTCTCTGGCGCATAGCGATTAAAGTGATGATTCTGCCCTGCCATCGGGCCGACGCCACCCATTTGCCAGTACAGCCACTGCAGAACGTCGTAACGCTCCTTACCTTTGGCAGGCAGGAAGTCACCGGTTTTATCTGCCAGATATTCCAAAATGGCGCCGGACTCAAACAGGCTCAGCGGCTCACCACCCCAGAGTGGTGCCCGGTCAACAATGGCGGGAATGCGATTGTTGGGCGCGACTTTCAGAAACTCTGGTTCAAACTGTTCACCCTTACCGATATTGATCGGGCATAAGGTGTAGTCGATACCGGTCTCTTCCAGAAAAATCGTGACCTTGTGACCGTTCGGGGTCGTCCAGTAATAAAGATCAATCATCCTTTTTCCTCGCTTGCTCACAGCCTGTGAGAACTGCAGTCGTATGAAATATCGCTTTGGTGTTGCTAACGGCGGTTTAGCCTTTACTGAGCAACCGCCCGTTTGACTGGCCCCTGCCTGGACTCGTAGGCAGCAAGCAGATCATCAAACCAGCGTGTTACCTCGGCATAGGGTTGCCAGGGCGAGAAACCAAGGGTGTAAGCCCACATCAACAGACCGTACACAGAGAAGTCGGTGGCACCGGGCGCAACACCGTCCAGGTAGGTCGACTCAGCCAGCGCTGCGTTCAAGGCAGAAAAACCAGGGGCAAGATCAGGAAGGATGGCCTCAGCCGTGGGCATGGATTCCAGCGTACAGCCCAGTCTCTTCTCGCGGGTCTCGCGGAAGTAGCCCCGGTCTTTCTCGGCAATCACGCTGAAAATGGTCGGGATCAGCAGTTTGGATAAATGAGGACGCAACAGCGCAGAAATCATTGCGTCCATGGAAAGCGCCCTTGCCCGGGCAACATCAGTGCCAAGCAGATCAGACTCACTCACCGCGCTGTCGAGGTAGGCCATGATCTGCAGGGAGTCGATCACCACCTCTTCATCTTTCACCAATACCGGTACCAGACCCTGCCCGGAAAAGCCCAGCGTTTCCTTTTCAGTAAAGCGCACGGGCACACTTTCAAAGGGCAGATTCAGATGGGTCAGCACGGCGCGAATACGCCAGCAATAGGGAGAAAACAGCAGTTCCGGGTCATCCCCGCACAATTCATAAAGACGGATCACCTTGACTCTCCTCTGCTCTGTTGATTAGTTAAGACCTCGGGCAGCCCACTTCTGTGTGAGACCCAAAAGTGGCGGCCCAAGTTCCCGATAAAGTCATACCTATCGGGATGAGACTGTTTCATAACGGTTTTCTTTTAAAAAGCCGTGTTTTTCGAACAGATCTTCTCATCCGAACTGCGTAAGTTGGTCATTGTGTTTTTAGATGCACACCTGCGGCTTAGTCACGTTTTCACTGTGCAGGCATCACTTGCCAGTCACAGCATCACCGCAGGTAAACATTCCGGTAAGCATGGCAGGTATTTAAGGAGAGAACAGGTGGGATTACGATTTTCCCCGGCAGTCGCTATCAGACTTGCGCTGATCACGGCAGTAGCATCGACTTTTTCTGTGGCTCAGGCTGCAGAAACAACCACTGACTCAACCCAGGTCGCCAAAGAGCAGGATGTGCTGGCGAAAATGGCCACCGACTCCGCTGATAGCCAGACTCAGGGCCTGGCGACCAGTCAGGCGCGCGGTGTGCTTCAGGCCGTCGAGCAGGCGACCATCTCCAGCGAAATCGCTGGCAGAATCAATGCACTGCCCTTTCGCGAAGGTCAGAGTTTCAAGAAAGGCGAGGCACTGGTGAAGTTTGACTGCTCCACCTACGAAGCTCAGCTTTCCGCATCCCAGGCGGCTTCCCGCGCAGCCCAGGCTGAATTAAGCCAGAACCGCCAGCTCGCCGAGATGCGCTCAGTAGGCAAATACGCTGTTTCCCTGTCGGCCGCCCATCTTGCCGAAGCGCAGGCCCAGAGCAAGGTCTATAAGCTGCAAGTGGACCGCTGCACACTCACCGCGCCCTTCTCCGGCCAGGTCGTGCAAACCGAGGTCAATCCTTATGAGAGTGTCGCTGCTGGCACACCACTCATGGATATCGTCAATAACCAGACGCTGGAGATTCACATTCTGGTACCTTCACGCTGGCTCCCCCAGCTAAAGGCCGGGCAGAATTTTCAGTTCACCCCGGATGAAACCGGTAAACCCCTGCAGGCCAGTATCAGCCGCCTTGGTGCGCGCATCGATGAGGGCAGCCAGACCATCAGCCTTATCGGCAAGCTGACTGCGCCAGCCAGCGATTTGCTCTCAGGGATGAGCGGTACTGCCCACTTTGAGGGCCTGAAGTGAGCCAGCCGAGCATTGAGCGTGTTTTCGCCCTTTTTCTTGATCTTGAACAGCGCCTGCGCCGGGCGGATTCCGCAGAAACCCTGAGTTACCAGCTGGTGAATGATGCCCAGCCGCTGTTTGGCTTTCGCCATGCAGCGCTGGTCATTAAAGGACGAGTTCGGGCTGTCACGGGGATTTCTGCGGTCTCGCCACAAGCGCCCTTTGTCGCCTTTATCGAGCGCGCCGCCAAACACTTTCCGGTTAAAGACGCCGAAACGGAAATCATCAAAGCCCAGACACTGGATGATCAAAGCCGCAAGGACTGGCAGGAGCTGTCCGCGCCGGAAGCCCTCTGGATTCCTCTTAAAACCCGCGCAGGCGATGTCTTTGGCGGTATTTGGCTGGCGCGGGAAGCCCCCTGGTCGGGGGCGGAAGTCACTCTCGCCGGTCAGTTTGGCGACGCAGCCTCCCATGCCTGGCTGGCACTGGAGCCGGTGAAGCGCTGGCACTGGAAACACCTGGGCTGGAAATGGCTGATCCCGCTGGCATTACTGTTGTTATGCCTGCTGATTCCGGTACGCCAGTCAGTGCTGGCACCCGCCGAGGTCATCCCGGAGAACGGCTCCATCGTCGCTGCCCCTATCGATGGCGTGGTTCAGCGCATTGTCGTTAAACCCAATGAAATGGTTGAGAAAGGCCAGTTACTCGTGCAGTTCGATGCCACGACCCTGAAGGCACAGGCCGATGTGGCAGAGCGGGCATTGAATGTGGCCCAGGCGGAATACCGCGCCGCCTCTCAGCGCGCCTTTCAGGATACGGACTCCAAAGCACGACTGGACTTGCTCTCGGCGCAGGTGTCACAAAAGCAGGCCGAGCGTGATTATGCTCAGGCGATGCTGGCGCGCAGTGAAGTCCGGGCAGATCAGTCCGGTATCGCCGTGTTTGCCGATGCCGACCGCTGGACAGGTAAGCCTGTACGCACCGGCGAGCGCATCATGGAAATCGCCAACCCGGCTCAGGCCAGCCTCAAGGCCAGTATCGATGTGGGCGATGCCATTCATTTAAGCGCAGGCAATGAAGTCCGGCTCTTTCTTGATAGTGACCCACTCACACCCCACGCCGCGACGCTGACACGCACCTCTTATGAAGCGGAAACCACCCCGGCGGGCAATCTGGCCTATCGCGTGGATGCAGACTTTAGCGGCACACCGCCGCGCATCGGCCTTCGTGGTACCGCCAAGCTCTACGGGGATGAAGTCAGTCTGGCGGTGTATCTGTTCCGCCGACCACTGGCGGCCATTCGACAGGTGCTGGGTCTGTGACCATGCAAGCTAGCAAGCTGCTGCCGGTGCTTCGGCGTGATTTGCAGCTTACGGAAGCGGCGCCGGGCTTTGATGGCTCACCTCAATGGACGCTGGCAGATCCGATCAGCGGGCGCTACTTCAAACTCACCCAGCAGGCGCTGCGACTGCTTCGTCACTGGAGCAAACGTGACCCTGGCGCAGTGCTGACTGCGGCGAATAATGAGCCGGGGCTAAAGCTGGCCGAGAAAGATGTCGAGCAGTTGCTGGATTTTCTGCGGCTGCATGATTTGATCAGCGCGGCTGACCCTGAGCAGCGCGGCAGTTATGCACAAAAGGCCAAAGCGCGGCACATCGTCTGGTGGAAGAGCCTGCTGCATCAATACCTGTTTTTTCGAATTCCTCTCTGGCGACCGGAAGCCTTCCTCAACCGGTTCTATCCCCTGCTGGCACGTCACGGCGCATGGCTGTTCAAGCTCTTGCTACCGCTGGTGTTATTGCTCGGCATCTTTCTGGTTAGCCGCGACTGGGCCACCTACCGCCATTCTTTCCCCCATCTTTTCAGCATGAGTGGCATGGCCGCTTTCGGGGTGGCGCTGGTGTTTGCCAAGTTCTGCCATGAAATGGGCCACGCCTTACTGGCCAAGCACGCTGGCTGTCGGGTGCAAAGCATGGGGGTGGCTTTTATTGTGCTCTTCCCGCTGTTTTATACCGACGTGTCCGACGCCTGGCGCCTCAAGAGCCACAGGCTGCGTTTTATCATTGGCGCAGGCGGCATTCTTGCAGAGCTTATCCTCGCCTGCTTTGCCCTGCTGGCCTGGTCACTGTTGCCGGAAGGGCCGCTTAAAACCGCCGCCTTTATGCTCTCCAGCGCGACCTGGATCACAACAGTCGTCGTCAACCTGAACCCGCTTATGCGCTTTGATGGCTACTTCCTGCTGTCGGATCTGTGGCGAGTCGACAACCTGCAGGAACGGGCCTATCGCCTTTGTCGCTGGCGCCTTCGCGAAGCGCTGTTTGGCTACCAGCAGCCACCGCCTGAGCGCTGGTCACCGGCGATGCAACGCAAGCTGTTACTCTGGGGCTATGCCTCCTGGCTGTGGCGTTTTTTCCTGTTTCTGGGCATTGCGCTGGTGGTCTACCATTTCTTTATCAAGGTGGTCGGCATCGTTCTGATGCTGATCGAAATCAGCTGGTTTATCGCGCTGCCCATGCTTCGCGAAGTCAAACACTGGATTGCCATGCGCCGAGCCTCAAAACCCGCAGCCCTGTTTCGGACCACCCTTTTCAGCGCTGTCATTCTGGCCGTGCTGTTCTTCCCCTGGAAAGGCAGTGTCTCCGTGCCAGCCGTTCTTGAGGCAACACGCGTCACCAGCCTCTATGCCCCGGTGGCAGCACAAATCGCCAGTGTAGCGGTGAAGGATGGTCAGCAGGTCAGGGAGGGCGAGGTACTGATGACCCTGTCCTCACCGGATATCGACTCTCGTCTGGGTATTGAGCGTCAGCAGCTGGATATTCTGCAGCTGGAGCTACTGCGAAACCGGGCCCGGCAGGAAACCGCCAGCAGCTCGCAGGTCATTGAGCAGCAACTGGCAGAATCCCTTGCGCGTTATCGCGGTCTGCAGGAACAGCAGGCCCGCCTCACCCTAAGAGCCACTCAGGCAGGAACCGTGCGCGATCTTGCCAGTGAGTTACATGCAGGCCGCTGGATCAACCCGGAACTGGTGCTGGCACGTATTGTAGATACGGCTGAGCTTCGGGCCCGTGGCTATGCTGAGGATAGCGCCGTCACCCGTATTGAAAGCGGTATGACCGGTACCTTCTATGCGGATGACCCCCACCAGCCTGCACGCAACGTTACCCTTACCCATATCGCTCCGACCGGTTCGGCAACGCTGTCCTTGCCCAGTCTGGCGTCCGACAAGGAGGGGCCCATTGCCGTGCGCCGCAACAAAGAAGGTGAAGCTGAACCCCTGAAGGCTCAGTACGCTGTCGATTTTGCGGCGAGCACTGCGTCAGGTCAGCCTCTTCCCACACAGCGGCAACGAGGCGTTGTGGTGCTGGAAGGCGAGCGGGAATCGCTGCTGGGCGGCTGGCTACGGCATATGGCTGCCGTGTTTATCCGTGAGAGTGGCTTTTGATTCTGCCTTGATAACGCGACAGGAGTTGGCCTCTTGGCCTGAGCCTAAAACGCTTCGGGCTAAGCTTCTTCCTGCCCTCAGGCACCAACCTCCCCTTTGGGCGCATAAGATGGGATGAATTGCAGAGTCAGCCCCTACCAAAGTCGCAAACCTGTCAAACCGAACTGATGCCGCTCAAATGCCACTCACTTTGCAAGTGCAGCATAATCGCTGTGGCTGCACGGGATTTCTGATATTTGGGCTCAAGCTTTGGCAGGCTGTCGCCGATAAGGAAATCCGCGCGCAGCGATGTTCACTGCCAGAGGTTGTCGCGACCTCTCCCCCGGCGTCATCGCAATTGAAATACCACACTCACGGACGGTGTCGGCCATGGCGATTCTTACGCCAGCCGAGTAATCACGGAACGATTCATCCTCAGCAGGTGATTGCATCATTGTGGGCAAAATTGTCAGGTTAGCCTATCTAGACGCCTGGAACTGCCCTCCATATGATTAAAACCATTCACCTGGTTGGATTTATATAACTGTTATCTAGGCATGAAGTGCGCAGTTCTGCCGACAATGACAGCCGTTCTGGAGTATACCGGCATGCAATGGCGACGCTTATTTTCAGGCTTTCGTCAGTCTGCACCCTCAGATAACTCGCAAGAGCAGCCCTCGTTCGGCTTCGCTCTCGAACCCCGTATGCTCTTTGACGGCGCAGCCATTGCCACGGTGGCGGAGTCTGCAGCGGCTACCCAAAACGCCGACGCCAGCCAGAACACCTCTGAAAACACCTCGACGACTGATAATGCGGCGTCCTCTGAACAAACCCAGAGCACGAGCACGGATCAGTCCTCCTCTGATCAGCACACCACCGACCAGACTGATCACACTGCAGAGACTCAGGATGCCACCGATCTTGCCCTTGCCGGTGAATCCACCCGCAAGGAAGTCGTCTTTGTTGATACTTCCCTGACCAATTACGAGGATCTGGTCGCCGCGCTCCCTGATGATGTGGAGCTGGTGTATCTCGACCCGACGGAAGATGGCCTGACTCAAATGGTGGATTGGGCCAGCACTCATAGTGGCTACAGCGCCATTCATGTGCTGGGACATGGCAGTGAAGGTCAGATTGACCTTGGCAGCCTGGTATTGGATAGCGACACTGCGACCGCCCGCGCCGATGACCTTGCGTTACTGGGCGCCAGCCTGACAAGCTCCGGCGATATTCTCTTTTACGGTTGTGATATTGGTGCTGGCGAAGGCAGCGTGCTGCTGAACCTGCTCGCCCAGTATTCTCAGGCAGACATTGCCGCTTCTGATGATGCCACCGGTGCGGCGGCCCTCGGCGGAGACTGGCAGCTGGAAATTAGCAGCGGCACTATCGATACCGACACTCTGGCTGTGGAGAATTATAACGGGCTTTTAGCGCAGACCAGTTTTGGTAACTACGCCACCAATTATTCACAGTTCAGCGATGATTATTATATTGGTGCCACCATCGGACAAAGCTTTACCGCGACGCAGACCGGCACACTGACGAGTCTGCAAATTGCCGGCGCGGAAACAGGAACCTATACCCTCACAATTTACTCAGGGCCGAATGGCTCCGGCAGCATCCTGCAAACCATCTCGGGTTTCACCCTAAGGGATGCGGCAGCCAGTGGCTACACCACCATTAACACCTCGGTATCGGTCACTTCCGGGCAGCAATACAGTTTTGTACTTCGCGATGTCTCAGACTCTTACGCCTCGGTGTATGTCGCCAATAATACCTATGGCGCGGGCACACTGATCACGCCGTCCAACAGTACTGATGGCTCAAGAGATATTCTGTTTCAGGGCACCATCACCTATAACGCCTCACCCACACTGTCTAACCTCAATGGCGATACCGTCGATTGGGCGGGCGTGGGCAATACCGTCACGCTGGATGCAGGCGGCGATGCTGTCGTCGGTGATACCGAGAACAACAGTACCAACTGGAATGGCTCCACTCTCACCGTCGGCAGAGCCACGGATCCGCTGAGCAAGGATATTCTGAGCTTTGGGGAGAACGGCTATGTGGTAAATGGCTCAACCCTTGAGACCACAGACGGCACCGCCTTTGCGACCTTTACCAACAGCGGCGGCGTTCTGACCATCACCTTTGATAGCGATGCCACCACCGCCCTCGTGACGGCGGTGACCAAGGACATTACCTATCAGAACGATACTCCGTACGGTGATGCCACCTTACGCTTCACGCTTTCTGACGGTTCACTCAGTACGACTGCCGATGTGACCGTCCACAGTGACACCATCTATGTTGATGCGCCCTATGAGGACAGCAATAACGGCCTGATTGATGGCGCTAACCTGCGTGATGCCATCACCATTGCCAACAGTCAAAGCGGTGAGCAGACCATCGTCTTTGCCTCTTCGCTGGCGAACGGCAATATCTATCTCAACTCGCCACTTACCATCAGTGAAAACGTCACGCTGGATTTCAGTTACGCCAGCGGCCTGGTAATTCGTAGTAACCCCATCAGCATTGCCAGCGGCGTGGTGTTGAGCGTCACCAGTGATACCAGCGATGACCGCTTCGAGATTTCCAATAACCTGACCGGTGACGGCAGCTTCCGCGTGACAGGTGCAGGCCAGGTTTCACTGACCGGCACCAACACTTACGCAGGAACCACTACGGTCGACAGCGGTATTTTTGCGGTTTCCCACGACTACAACATTGGTGCGGGCAACCTGATTCTGAATGACGGCTCCAATTTCCAGGTCAATGCCAACGGTGACATCAGCCACACCATCGAATTTAACGGCAGCGTTAACCTTAAGATTTATCAGATCAATACCTTCTCTGGCGCCCTGATCTCCGATGCGTCCGCCATTATGACCAAGGCCGAGGGCGGCAAGTTGTACCTGAGCGGCGATAACAGCGCCTTCCTCGGCAATGTTGTCATTATCGGCGGCTCGCTGAACCTCACCAGCAACCTGAATAATGCCGCCAGTATTGATCTTCGCTCTGGCACCGATCTCTTTATTGATGGCGACCAGTCCGGCAACACCACCTATATCACCAACACCGCAGCAACGCTGAACGTCAGCAGCACCGGTCACCTCACTACCCAGCAGGATATCAGCCTCAATGGCGGCACGACCTGGTATATCGCAGGAACCCTGACCGCATTGGGTGCGACAGATATTAATGGCGGCGGCACCTTAAAAGTCGACGGCACGCTGGATGTCACCGCTAACGGTTTGACGGTCAACCCAGGCGGCACACTGAGCAGCACTGCTGGTGTCACCACCGGAGTGATTACCGGTGATGTCACCATGAACGGGACACTGGCCCCCGGAACCGCGAACGGTGCCGGTGCTTTGACCTTTAATGGCAACCTTGCCCTGACCAACGAATTTAACGTCAACATTTATGGCAATACCGATAGCCAGTATGACTACATCATCGTCAATGGCACGGTTAGCCTGAGCGGCGCGTCCTACCTCTCGCTGAACCAGAATAATGCCATTGCCCTGGGTTCCCAGTTACGGATCATTCGTAATGATGGCACCGATGCCATTTCCGGCACCTTCGTCAATCAGGCCGAAGGCAGCACAACGAATACCTATTACACCCAATTGACCTACTTCTACGCAGGTGACGATGGAGCCCTGAGTGGAGGTAATGACGTCGTCCTGCGAAGCCCGGTTAACCAGGCCCCCAGCCTGACTGCAACCGGGGCGAATCCAACATTTACTGAAGATCAGTCGGCAGTGGCGCTGTTCACTGGCGTTACCCTCAGCGGGCCTGAATCCAACCAGAATTTTGCCTCGGCAACCCTCACATTGAGCGGACTTGTCGATGGTGGCTCAGAACAGCTGGTGCTGGATGGCACCACCTTCTCCCTGACCGATGGCACCAGCGGCACTACGGCAACCAATGGCCTCAGCTACAGTGTCAGCGTGTCTGGCGCAACGGCAACCGTTACCCTCAGTAAGTCAGACAGCCAAAGTAACTGGCAAAGCTATCTGCAGGGGCTGAGTTATCAGAACACCAGCAACACACCAGCGACGACCAACCGCATCGCCACCCTGACGCAAATTCAGGACGATGGCGGCACCCTCAGCGGTGGTATCGATGCCACTGCTTTAAGTATCGCCTCAACGATCAGCGTGGTAGCAGTAAATGATGCACCGACGCTGGCGAGCGGAGTGACCATCACTCTCACGGCGACCGATGAAAACACCAACAGTACCGATGTCAGCGTGGCCTCCCTGCTGGCATCAGCGTCCTTTGCTGATCCCGATTCGGCCTCCAGCGGTATCGCGATTACCGCCAGTAGTGCCAATGGTTACTGGGAATACAGTACGGATGGCATTAACTGGATTAGGGTAGGCACGGTGTCGGCCAGCTCCGCCCTGCTTCTGGACAGTTCGACACTGCTGCATTTTGAACCTGACAGCTACAATGGCGAGACAGCGACTCTAACCATTAAAGCCTGGGATCAAAGCAGTGGCTCCGCGACAGTGGGCACGAGCAAGTCCTACGCGGACACCACTACGAGCGGCGGCTCCAGCGCTTTTTCCAATAATAGTGCGACGGTATCTCTGAGCGTCAGCAATCTGAATGATGCGCCCTATATCAATGGCGCCAGTGTCGATCTTGGCAGTACTGATGAAAACACCACCTCCGGCAGCTATCAGATCATCAGCTTTGCCAGCACCATCAACTATACCGATGTTGATACGGGCGCCGTCGGCGGAGCTGCCATCATCGCTCAAACCGGTAATGGCACCTGGCAGTACTCATCTGATGGCAGCACCTGGACCGACTTTGGCAGCGTGAGCACAACCCATGCGCTGTTGCTGTCTGCCTTCAATTACGTGCGCTATGAGCCGGATAATGACAACGGCGAGACTGCCACCATTACCTTTAAGGCGTGGGACCGCACCTCCGGCTCCATCTCCGTCACTGGCACGCCCAGTTATGGTGATGCCAGCGTAACGGGAGATACCTCGGCGTATTCAAACCTGAACTCAGTCGCCACCCTTAACGTGACCTCCGTAAACGATGCGCCAACGGTCTCCAGCATTAGCAACCAGAACGCGACGGAAGACTCCGCGTTCAGTTTTGCCGTTCCGGCCAACACCTTTAGCGATGTGGATGCGGGCGATAGTCTGACCTATACCGCAACCCTGGCCGATAACTCCGCGCTGCCGAGCTGGCTGAGTTTTGATGCGACCACTCAGATGTTTAGCGGTACGCCGACCAACGATGATGTCGGAGCCATCAGCATTAAAGTCACCGCCACCGATGGCTCTAACGCGTCGGTCAGCAGCAGCTTTACCCTGACGGTTGCCAACACCAACGATGCGCCGACCACGACAGGTATCTCTGCCCAGAATGCGACGGAAGACTCCGCGTTCAGCTTCGCCATTCCTGCGAACACCTTTAGCGATGTGGATGTCGGCGATAGCCTGACCTATACCGCGACACTGGCCGATAACTCTGCTCTACCAACTTGGCTCAGTTTTGACGCATCGACCCAGACGTTTAGCGGTACACCGACCAACGATGATGTGGGTGCGATCAGTATTAAGGTCACCGCCACCGATAGCTCTAGCGCGTCGGTCAGCAGCAGCTTTACCCTGACGGTTGCCAATACCAACGATGCGCCGACCACGACAGGTATCTCTGCCCAGAACGCGACGGAAGACTCTGCCTTTAGTTTTGCCATTGCGGCCAACACCTTTAGTGATGTGGATGCGGGCGATAGCCTGACCTACACCGCCACGCTGGCCGATGATTCTGCCCTGCCAAGCTGGCTCAGTTTTGATGCAGCCACTCAGACCTTTAGCGGTACGCCGAGCAACGATGATGTGGGCGCGATCAGTATTAAGGTCACTGCTACTGATGGCTCCAACGCGTCGGTCAGCAGCAGCTTTACCCTGAGCGTTGCCAACGTTAATGATGCGCCGACCACGACGGGCATCTCGGCGCAAAATGCGACAGAAGACTCTGCGTTCAGCTTCATTATTCCTGCCAACACCTTTAGCGATATTGATGCGGGCGACAGCCTGACCTATACCGCGACCTTGGCCGATAACTCTGCCCTGCCAAGTTGGCTGAATTTTAATGCGACCACTCAAACTTTTAGTGGTACGCCGACCAACGATGATGTGGGCGCGATCAGCATTAAGGTCACCGCCACTGATGGCTCCAGCGCGTCGGTCAGCAGCAGCTTTACCCTGACGGTTGCCAACACCAACGATGCGCCAACGGTCACCAGCATCAGCAACCAGAATGCGACCGAAGATTCTGCGTTCAGCTTTGCCATTCCGGCCAACACTTTTAGTGATGTGGATGCGGGTGACAACCTGACGTATACCGCCACCCTGGCCGATAACTCCGCGCTGCCAAGCTGGCTCAGCTTTGATGCGACCACTCAAACCTTGAGCGGTACGCCGACCAACGATGATGTGGGCGCGATCAGTATTAAGGTCACCGCGACGGATACTGCCAATGCTGCCGTCAGTACCACCTTCAGTCTGAGCGTTACCAACGTTAACGATGCGCCCACAGTCACCAGCATTAGTAATCAGAACGCGACCGAAGATACGGCCTTTAGCTTTGCCATTCCTGCGAACACCTTTAGCGATGTGGATGCGGGCGATAGCCTAACCTATACCGCCACTTTGGCCGATAACTCCGCCCTACCGAGCTGGCTGAGTTTTGATGCATCGAGCCAGACCTTTAGCGGTACACCGACCAACGATGATGTGGGTGCGATCAGTATTAAGGTCACCGCCACCGATGGCTCCAGCGCGTCGGTCAGTAGCAGCTTTACCCTGACGGTTGCCAATACCAACGATACGCCGATCGTTACCAGCATTAGCAACCAGAATGCGACGGAAGACTCCGCGTTCAGCTTCGCCATTCCTGCGAACACCTTTAGCGATGTGGATGTCGGCGATAGCCTGACCTATACCGCGACACTGGCCGATAACTCTGCTCTACCAACTTGGCTCAGTTTTGACGCATCCACCCAGACCTTTAGCGGCACACCGACCAACGATGATGTGGGTACGATCAGCATTAAGGTCACCGCAACAGACTCTGCGAACGCAGCTGTCAGCACCTCCTTCAGTCTGAGCGTTGCCAACACCAACGATGCGCCGACCGTTACCAGCGTTAGTAATCAGAATGCGACTGAAGATTCTGCGTTCAGCTTCACCATTCCTGCGAATACCTTTAGCGATGTGGATGCGGGCGATAGCCTGACCTATACCGCCACTTTGACCGATAACTCTGCCCTGCCAAGTTGGCTCAGTTTTGATGCGACCACTCAGACCTTTAGCGGTACGCCAACCAACGATGATGTCGGTGCGATCAGTATTAAGGTCACCGCCGCTGATGGCTCTAACGCGTCGGTCAGCAGCAGCTTTACCCTGACGGTTGCCAATACCAATGATGCGCCAACGGTCACCAGCATTAGCAACCAGAACGCGACCGAAGATTCTGCGTTTAGCTTCGTTATTCCGGCCAACACTTTTAGCGATGTGGATGCGGGCGATAGCCTGACGTATACCGCGACATTAGTCGATGATTCCGCCCTGCCAAGCTGGCTGAGTTTTGATGCATCGACTCAAACCTTTAGCGGCACGCCAACCAACGATGATGTGGGTGCGATCAGTATTAAAGTGACGGCAACAGACTCTGCGAACGCAGCGGTCAGCACCTCCTTCAGTCTCAGTGTTACCAACGTTAATGATGCGCCGACCACAACAGGTATCTCTGCCCAGAATGCGACGGAAGATACGGCCTTTAGCTTTGCCATTCCGGCCAACACCTTTAGTGATATTGATGCGGGCGATAGCCTGACGTACGCCGCCACCCTGGCCGATAACTCTGCTCTACCAAGTTGGCTCAGTTTTGACGCATCGACCCAGACCTTTAGCGGTACGCCGACCAACGATGATGTGGGCGCGATCAGTATTAAGGTCACCGCCACCGATGGCTCTAACGCGTCGGTCAGCAGCGGCTTTACCCTGACGGTTTCCAATACCAACGATGCGCCGACCGTTACCAGCGTTAGTAATCAGAATGCGACTGAAGACTCCGCGTTCGGCTTCACCATTCCTGCGAACACCTTTAGTGATGTGGATGTCGGCGATAGCCTGACCTATACCGCGACACTGGCCGATAACTCTGCTCTACCAACATGGCTGAGTTTTGATGCGTCCACTCAGACCTTTAGCGGTACACCGACCAACGATGATGTGGGATCAATAAGCATTAAGGTCACTGCTACTGATGGCGCAAACGCGTCGGTCAGCAGCAGCTTTACCCTGACGGTTGCTAATACCAACGATGCGCCCACAGTCACCAGCATTAGCAATCAGAATGCGACTGAAGATTCTGCGTTCAGCTTCACCATTCCTGCGAATACCTTTAGCGATATTGATGCGGGCGACAGCCTGACCTATACCGCGACCTTGGCCGATAACTCTGCCCTGCCAAGTTGGCTGAGTTTTGATGCATCGACTCAGACGTTTAGCGGTACACCGAGCAATGATGATGTGGGTGCGATCAGTATTAAGGTCACCGCAACAGACTCTGCGAACGCCGCTGTCAGCACCTCCTTCAGTCTGAGCGTTGCCAGCACCAACGATGCGCCAACGGTCACCAGCATTAGCAACCAAAACGCGACCGAAGATTCTGCCTTTAGCTTTGCCATTCCTGCGAACACCTTTAGTGATGTGGATGTCGGCGACAGCCTGACCTATACCGCCACCCTGGCCGATAATTCCGCGCTGCCAAGCTGGCTAAGTTTTGATGCATCCACTCAGACCTTTAGCGGCACGCCGAGCAACGATGATGTGGGTGTGATCAGTATTAAGGTCACCGCAATAGACTCTGCGAACGCAGCGGTCAGCACCTCCTTCAGTCTCAGTGTTACCAACGTTAATGATGCGCCGACCACAACAGGTATCTCTGCCCAGAATGCGACGGAAGATACGGCCTTTAGCTTTGCCATTCCGGCCAACACCTTTAGTGATATTGATGCGGGCGACAGCCTGACCTATACCGCGACACTTGCCGATGATTCCGCCCTGCCCAGCTGGCTCAGTTTTGATGCATCCACTCAGACCTTTAGCGGTACGCCAACCAACGATGATGTGGGCGCGATCAGTATTAAGGTCACCGCCACTGATGGCTCCAGCGCGTCGGTCAGCAGCAGCTTTACCCTGACGGTTGCCAACACCAACGATGCGCCCACAGTCACCAGCATTAGCAACCAAAATGCGACAGAAGATTCTGCGTTCAGCTTCACTATTCCTGCCAACACTTTTAGCGATGTGGATGTTGGCGACAGCCTGACCTATACCGCCACCCTGGCCGATAATTCCGCGCTGCCAAGCTGGCTAAGTTTTGATGCATCCACTCAGACCTTTAGCGGCACGCCAACCAACGATGATGTGGGTGCGATCAGCATTAAGGTCACCGCAATAGACTCTGCGAACGCCGCTGTCAGTACCTCCTTCAGTCTCAGCGTTGCGAACGTTAATGATGCGCCGACCACGACAGGTATCTCTGCCCAGAATGCGACGGAAGATTCAGCATTCAGCTTCACCATTCCTGCGAATACCTTTAGCGATGTGGATGCGGGCGATAGCCTGACCTATACCGCCACTTTGACCGATAACTCTGCCCTGCCGAGCTGGCTGAGTTTTGATGCGTCCACTCAGACGTTTAGTGGTACGCCGACCAATGATGATGTGGGTGCGATCAGTATTAAGGTCACCGCCACCGATGGCTCAGACGCGTCGATCAGCAGCAGCTTTACCCTGACGGTTGCCAATACCAACGATGCGCCGACCGTTACCAGCATTAGCAACCAGAACGCGACCGAAGATTCTGCGTTCAGCTTTGCCATTCCGGCCAACACTTTTAGTGATGTGGATGTCGGCGACAGCCTGACGTACACCGCCACGCTGGCCGATAACTCCGCCCTGCCAAGCTGGCTGAGTTTTGATGCGACCACTCAGACCTTTAGCGGTACGCCGACCAATGATGATGTCGGTGCGATCAGTATTAAAGTGACGGCAACGGACTCAGCCAGTGCCGCTGTCAGTACCTCCTTCAGTCTCAGCGTTGCCAACGTTAACGATGCGCCGACCACAACAGGTATCTCTGCCCAGAATGCGACGGAAGATACGGCCTTTAGCTTTGCCATTCCGGCCAACACCTTTAGTGATATTGATGCGGGCGACAGCCTGACCTATACCGCGACACTGGCCGATAACTCTGCTCTACCAACTTGGCTGAGTTTTGATGCGTCCACTCAGACGTTTAGCGGCACACCGAGCAATGATGATGTGGGTGCGATCAGTATTAAGGTCACCGCCACCGATGGCTCAGACGCGTCGATCAGCAGCAGCTTTACCCTGACGGTTGCCAATAACAACGATGCGCCGACCGTTACCAGCATTAGCAACCAGAACGCGACGGAAGACTCCGCGTTCGGCTTCACTATTCCGGCCAACACTTTTAGTGATGTGGATGCGGGCGATAGCCTGACCTATACCGCCACTTTGGCCGATAACTCCGCCCTACCGAGCTGGCTGAGTTTTGATGCGTCCACTCAGACGTTTAGCGGTACGCCGACCAACGGCGATGTCAGAGCCATCAGTATTAAGGTCACTGCAACGGACTCAGCCAGTGCCGCTGTCAGTACCACCTTCAGTCTGAGCGTTGCTAACGTTAATGATGCACCCACGGTAACAGCCATTAGCAGCCAAACGGCTACAGAGGGTTCTGCTTTTAACTTTACGGTGCCAGCTGGCACTTTCAGTGATGTCGACACCGGTGACAGTCTGACTTACAGCGCCACCCTGGCGAATGGATCCGCATTACCCAGCTGGTTGAGCTTTAATCCGACAACGCAAACCTTTACCGGAACGCCTGCCAACAGCAACGTTGGCAGCCTGCAGATTCGAGTTATTGCAACGGATCAGTCGAACGCTTCCGGCAGCAGCCTATTTACGCTTACCGTGAATGAAAAGCCGTCAGTGACGCAGCCGATTCCTGAGTACCTGATCACACTGGGCGCAACGACGGCTCCAGTGACAACGGTTGTCATGCCAGCAGTTACAACAACCGTGACTGAAAGTACCGTTTTGGATGTCAACCTGACCGCGCCTTTCCAGACCTTAACGCCCGTCAATCAAAACTCTGCCGTAGCCACGGCCTTTAACCAGCCGCTAACCACCCAGACTGGCGCAATCCCAGCCATCCCTTTGATTTTTGAAAGTGGTCGAACTCAGGCGGGTGACAGCGCCCTGCTCTCTGATCGCTTGACGACGTCCGGTGCCTTTGTGGGGTCTGAACTGAACTACACAGGCGCAGTGGATATCACTTCCAGCTGGAATGAATCCGATATTGGCGAGTATGGTTTTGCGACACCCTTTGGAGCCCAACTCAGCATGTTGGAGAGCGACAAAGAACAAAGGCTGGCGGCCCTAGCTCAGGCGCTGGCTTCAATGGGAGTATGATCCCGACAGCATCCTGAGCCTTGTCGAAAGATGCCGCCGGGAGATTACGCCTGTGAGCGATGCCTTATGGTAGTTAAGGGGCTTATGGGCGTGAAGGGAAAATACCTGCTGTCACCACACAGTAACGCAGTACGGTGGTCGGCGGCATGATGTTCATTGGCTGGCTTGCGCCTGCAGTCCCGATAGCAGCCTGCGCGCTAACAGTCGCACCTCCGGCAAGGGCGACTTTCGATGACTCCGACGGATTTTGAACATAGGCTTTAACAGTCTGCAATCCTGCTGCCGGCACTGCTGCCAAGTAACTTCCCTCCGACGGCGTTGATGAAGTTGCAGGCTCGGTCGATGCAATCAGTGCCGTCTGCACATTTTGTACGACAGCCATGTGAGTGTGTGCAGGCATCTGCGCCAGCGTCTGTGTGATTTGCTCATTACCAAACACCTGGCCCTGAACACGAGGGGTCAGACCAGGCCCGGCACCTTCCCCCATGGGAAGCCTGCCTTGTAAATCCGGTAGTTGAAAATTCGTTGTGCCATTACCACCGTACTGCGTACCAATAAGTGAAAACAGCGCAGTATATTGCGCAATAGATAAAAGCTGCCCTTTGGCTTCCATTGTATTTCTGGGGCAGAAGCTAGCGGCCGTTGTACAAATATCAGCCATATAAGACTCTGTACCACAAGCGGCTGCCGCTTTTTCCGGTGAGCTCATAAGCAATAGTGAAGACAGTGAAAGCATGCCTAATTTCAGCATGACGGCATGGGATAATTTCATTGTTATAACCTCTCAATCCTGTGAATTCTTTTACTGAATAGCCGTCGATTAATTTCGCGAAGGATAGATTCCCTGATTAGCGATGCAATAACGAACTACAGTGGTCGGCGGTATTTTGGACATCGGCATATTTTGCCCTGCCACCGACAGAGAAACGCCAGCCTGACTGGCGGGCATGGCTCCCATGGTCACAGTATTTGCCCCGGCAGAACTGGCATATAACTTGGCGCTAGAGGTTGAGGTCGGGCCAACAACAGTGCCCAGCGCGTAACCATTGGCCGGAGAAGAAGACTGGGAACTGTCAGTCACCGCACTGAAGACAACTTGCCCAGGAGCAAAACTAATGGAGTGATTATGGACAGGCAGATTGGATTGCAGTGCAGTGACTGTCTCCGCTCCAAATACCATCCCCTGTGTTCTGACCGATAAACTAGTACCTGCGCCCTCTCCCATCACAAAGCGGCCACTTAGATTCGGCAAGGCAAAGGTAGTCTGGCAGTTGCCACCATAGGTACAGCCCAGCAAAGAAAACAGTGCTGTATTAGAGCTAATGGCGAGGAGCTGCCCCTTCGTTTCATAGGTGCCTTTGGGGCAAAAACTTGCGGCAGTCATGCAAACTTCCCCCAGATCCACATCCAGGCACCCTGCCTGAACACCAGCGGCTCCGGCACTGGCGCCCACTATGAAAAATAGGCTTAAGAGCCTTCGTCTTGAACTTTCCATCTTCACCTCCTTGGCGACGTTTCACACACCCGGATACAAGACCTGCGTTCATAAATAGGCAAAAAAAACACGGCTGGCAAATGCTTTTCCGGCTTAAAAAAAACATTGAATAGATATCTTCAAAGTCCTCCCTGATCTGATGAAAAAGTTGCTTTTCGGCCTCCCATTTGACTCACATCCTTAATTCTTTTTTTTGGCATCATCCTTATCTTGCCTATTTGTTAAAACCCATTTATTTGTAACCCTATTGAATGTCTATCCTTTTATCTTCACCCTTTAGTAGCACGTTATTAATGGTTGAGACTGGGTTGCTCGGGGAGTACGACTCGTGGCCAATTTTGAAAAAACAAATGGAATGCGAAGTAAGGCTAAGACCTTATTGGGCAACACTCTCAAAAGTCTGAGTAAAAAGGACGTTTCAGAGCAGCCTGAGCCCACAATGATGGGCTATGCGCTTGAGGCTCGCATGTTGTTTGATGGTGCGATTGCCGCCACCACTGAAGCAGCTGCTTCGCAAAACACCACAGATACGAACACCTCCAGCTCGGACTCATCAGCGACTTCTGAACATACGGATAACGCCGCCAGCGATCAGAGCAAAGCGAATAGCGATAGTGCAAATAGCGATAACAACACTGACTCCAGCGAGCTGCCCACTGCGATCAGCGCCCTGAGTGACGTGGCTTCCACGAGCCGCAAAGAAGTCGTCTTTGTTGATACCTCAGTCAGTGATTATGAAACCCTGCTGGAAGGCATCCCTGACTCGATGGAAGTGGTTCTGCTGGACAGCAGCAGCGATGAGCTATCGCAGATGGCAAGCTGGGCCTCCAGCCACCAGGGCTACGATGCGATTCATATCCTTAGCCACGGTTCGGAAGGTGCGATCCAGCTGGGCGGCCTGACACTGGATAGCGACACAGCCACTTCCCGCAGTGCCGACCTTGCGACACTGGGCGCCGCACTCACTGACTCCGGAGATATTCTGCTTTATGGCTGTGAGGTGGCTGAAGACACCGGAGCTGCCTATATCCAGCAACTGAGCCAGCTGACGTCGGCAGATATTGCCGCCTCAACCGATACGACAGGTGCCGAAAGCCTGGGCGGTAACTGGACGTTGGAAGCCGCTACAGGAAGCATTGAGTCAGAATCACTGGCCGTTACTGATTACTCCGGGCTGCTGGATGAGACAGTTATTGGAAATATGGGGGCTGACGCGACCAACGACAGCGTGGGAGGCTTCAGTATCGCCCAATCCTTCACCGCGACCATCACAGGCCAATTGACAGAAATCCGGATCGTCAATGCAGATTTTGACGATGGCTCTAGCTGGACCTTAAAAGTCTACGATGGGGATGGCGTATCCGGTACTCAGCTAGGAACTACACAGACAGGTGCCTCTTTCGGACAAGATGCAACCTCACTCACTGGCTATTCAGGGTATTCAAGCATTGTGCTCGAAACCCCAATAAATATTGTGGCTGGACAGCAATATACTTTTTCATTTACTCCCGCAGGTGCTCTCGATTTTCTCTATGCCGATTCCAGCAACTACAGCGGCGGCAGCATGTATTACAGCTTTGACAACGGCGCAAGCTATGACAATAGTGGTGGCCAGTATGACGTTATTTTCTCCGTGGTTCAGACCACCAGCAGCATTGATGCCACCTCCACCCTCACAAGCAGCAGCGCATTAACCGAACCCACAACCATTGCCACAACCTCAACAAACTCAGGATCCGCCACAGCGCTGCTCGACTTTACCATTAATGACCTGGGCACCAGTGATGGCCTTGCCACCAATGTCAGCAGCGTCAGTGTTGCTGTCAGCGGCACCGCCACTGCGGCCGAGCTGAATAACATGACCTTCACCCTGAGTGATGGCACCTCGACCCTGGGGACAGGCACTTATAACAGCGGCACGAATAGCATCGACTTCAGTGGCGTCAATCTTTCTATTGCTGATGGCGGTAGCAAGACCTACACCATTAGCGCCTACTTTAGTGATGATACGAACTCTGCGGATATTACCGAAGGTCACACAGTTGGACTGAGTATCGGCACATCCAACCTGACCCTGGGTAGCAGCAGCTCAAGCTTCGCCAGCGGAACCGATGTCAGCAACGGCTCCGGAGCGGCCATTGATATTACGGCAACTCAGCTTGTCTACAGCCAATCTCCCTCAAGCACTGTGGTCAGTGGTAGCACCTTTACGACTCAGCCTACTGTTTATGCGGTGGATGCCCGCGGCAATATCGACAGTGACTACACGGGCACCATCAGCCTGACCGAAGACAGCGCCGGGTCCCTGAGCGGAACCACCAGCAAGGCGGCAGTCGCAGGGGTCGCAAGCTTTACCAACCTGGCCTACACCGCGAGCGCAGATCAGGAAACCCTGGCACTGACTGCGTCCAGCGGTGCGCTCAGCAGTGTCAGCTCTGGCAGTATTACTGCTGATGTCGTGGCGACCAAGCTGATCTACTCAACACAACCCACCCCCACGACAATACAAAGCGGAGACAACACCTCATTCACAACGGCTCCCGTGATACTGGCCGTTGATGCGAACAATACGGTCGACACTGGCTACAGCACTGATATTCGGCTACAAGTGACAGACCCTAATGACGCGGTGATTGATGGAACAGTGAACAGTATGACAGGCACTGGGGACACGGATGGCTCAGGCACTACGGTCACTTTAACTCCCGTGAATGGCGTCGCCAGCTTTAGTGGACTGACACTGCAATATACCAACTCAGGTGCAACTGAAACGCTGGCACTGCTGGCGACTTCCGGGTCACTCACCAACACGATCAGTAGCAGCATTACCTCAACGACCAATAGTGCACCAGCCTTCACTAATCTCAATGGCAGTGTTTCCTACACAGAAAATGGCAGTGCCGTCGTTCTTGATGGTGATGTTTCAGTCAGCGATACCGAGCTGGATGCACTGAATAGCGGCAATGGTAACTACGCAGGCTCGAGCCTGACGCTGGTAAGATCCGGCGGCGCCAACAGTGACGATACTTTTATCGCTACGGGCCTGTTATCGACGCTGACTCAGGGCAGCGACCTGAGCTACAACGGCACAGTCATTGGCACGGTAACCACTAATAGCGGCGGCACACTGGTCATCACTTTTAACAGTAATGCCACTACCGCTCTGATGAATCAGGCAATTCAATCACTGGCCTACAGCAATAGTTCGGATAATCCGCCAACCACCGTGACACTGAACTGGACGTTTAATGACGGCACCATTAACAGCACGGGTACCAACCAAAGCACGGTGAACATTACCCCGGTGAATGACGCCCCCACCATGACCGATGGGACCACCATCCACTTTCCAGGTACGACAGAAGACACCACCAGCAGCGCGATAGCGATCTCCAATATTTTGATCGCTTCGGGCTATGCAGACGTTGATAGCAGTGCTCAAGGCATCGCCATTAATGCGACGACTGGCTCTGGGACCTGGCAATACTCCACCGATGGCGTGAACTGGATTAGCGTAGGCTCCGTGAGTTCCACCAGTGCACTGCTGTTAAGCTCCACCAGCCAGATTCGTTATGTTCCAGATGGCCAAAATGGCGAGACCGCGACGTTCACCTATAAAGGATGGGATCAAAGTCAGGGCACGGCCAGCTCGTCGATTCGAAGTACAGCAGATATCACAAGCTCCGGTGGCTCCACAGCATTTTCAAGCGCGACATTGACCACAACCATCGGCGTTTCCAGTCAGAACGATGCACCGACCCTAACGAACGGCGCAACAGCCACACTCACTGCGACCGATGAAAATACCGCCAGTAGCGGCACTCAGCTGAGTTCATTACTGACCAGTTTGGGCTACAGCGATGTGGATACCGGTGCTATCTCTGGCCTCGCCATTACCGGCAGCACCGGCAATGGCAGCTGGCAGTATTCGACAGATAACGTCACCTGGACAGGTATTGGCTCAGTATCTGCCAGCGCAGCGTTACTGCTCTCCTCCAGCAGCTATGTACGCTATGTGCCAGACGGTAGTAATAGTGAGACCGCAACCTTAATCGTGAAAGGCTGGGACCAGACTTCTGGAACGGCATCAACCGCAGGCTCGCCGAGTCAGGCTGATAGCACCAGCACTGGCGGCACTACGGCCTTCTCCACCAACTCCGCGATCCTGTCGCAAACAGTCACTGCGGTTAATGATGCCCCTACGCTAACGAACAGCACGGTGACACTAACCACAACCAATGAAGACAGCAGCTCTGCTGGTGTCACTATTAGCAGCCTGCTTACGGCCTCGGGATATGGTGACGTCGATACCAGCGCGAACAGCGGTATCGCAATCAGCGCGGTATCAGGTAATGGCTCTTGGGAATACAGTACTGATGGTGTGACATGGGTCAGCGTGGGCACTGTATCGACAAGCTCTGCTCTGCTGCTGAGTTCATCTGCACAGATTCGCTACAGCGGCGATAACGCTAACGGCGAAACAGCCACGTTCAGCTTTGCTGCCTGGGATCAGACAAGCGGTTCAGCCAGCACCAACAGCACGCCTCAGACTGCCGATATTTCAACCCGCGGCGGCTCTTCGGCCTTCTCCAGCTTGGTATCTCAGGCCTCCATCACAGTGACCTCGGTGAACGATGCTCCTAGCCTGTCACAAGCAACCGTCAGCCTTGGCTCTATCACCGAGAATGCGTCAAATACTCAGCTGGTGAGCGACCTTCTTATCTCCGCAGGACTGGCTGATGTTGATACTGGCGCACTTTCCGGCATTGCTATCACAGCTCTCTCAGGTAACTCCAACTGGCAATACAGTACGGACGGGACGACCTGGCTAAATATGGGCAGTGTCTCATCCAGCGCTGCATTATTGCTCAGCAGTTCTTCCTATGTTCGCTACTCCGGCGACACCTATAACGGTGAAACGGCCAGCCTGACGATCAAGGCGTGGGACCAAACCACAGGAACAGCAACATCGGGCGGAATAAAAGGCACAGCGGATACCTCTACCAGCGGTGGCACCAGTGCCTTCTCCGCTGACAACACGACGTTCTCGCTGACGGTGACCGATATCAATGACTCACCGACGCTCAATGGCGCCACCGTGAGCATCGGCTCGACCGACGAAAACACCACTTCAAGTGCTTATCAGATCAGCAGTTTCTCAAGCGCGATCAATTACAACGATGTGGATACCGGTGCGGTGGGCGGCGTTGCTATCACTGCGCTGAATGGCAATGGCACATGGCAGTACTCCACTGATGGCACAACCTGGACAAACGTTGGCTCTGTCAGCAGTACCCAAGCGCTGCTGCTGGCCTCCACAGACTACGTGCGCTATATGCCCGATGGTGATAACGGCGAGACTGCCAGTCTGACGGTCAAGGGCTGGGATCAAACCAGTGGAAGTGCCTCCGTCAACGGAGCCCCAAGTTACGCCGACACCTCTATTGACGGCGGTTCCACAGCGTTCTCCTCTCAAACATCCATCGCCAATCTGACGGTAACGGCTGTCAACGATGCGCCGACCAGCATCGGTATCAGCAACCAGACCGCTACTGAAGATGCCGCCTTTAGCTATACCGTTCCAACCAACACCTTTAGCGATGTGGATGTGGGCGATACCCTCACCTACTCCGCCACGCTGGCCGGTGGTGGTGCGCTGCCGAGCTGGCTGAGCTTTGATGCGGCGACCCAGACGTTCTCCGGTACGCCCACCAACGCCAACGTCGGCGCTATCAGTGTGATGGTTACCGCGACTGATGGCTCCAACGCCTCCGTCAGCAGCACCTTTACGTTGACGGTTGGCAATACCAACGATGCCCCGACCAGCACGGGCATCAGCAACCAGACCGCGACGGAAGACACTGCCTTTAGCTTCACGGTACCAACCAACACCTTTAGCGATGTGGATGTGGGCGATACCCTCACCTACTCCGCCACGCTGGCCGGTGGTGGTGCGCT
>NZ_JBKKHQ010000018.1:0-24001 GCF_046614695.1 Pokkaliibacter sp. CJK22405 | reverse complement strand
TCCGTCAGCAGTACCTTTACGTTGACGGTTGCCAACACCAACGATGCGCCGACCAGCACTGGTATCAGCAACCAGACAGCTACTGAAGATGCCGCCTTTAGCTATACCGTGCCGGCAAACACCTTTAGCGATGTGGATGTGGGCGATACCCTCACCTACTCCGCCACCCTGGCCGGTGGTGGTGCGCTGCCCAGCTGGCTGAGCTTTGATGCGGCGACCCAGACCTTCTCCGGTACGCCCACCAACGCTAACGTCGGCGCTATCAGTGTGATGGTGACGGCAACTGATGGCGCTAACGCCAAGGTCAGCAGCACCTTTACGTTGACGGTCAGCAATACCAACGATGCGCCGACCAGCACTGGCATCAGCAACCAGACCGCGACGGAAGACTCCGCCTTTAGCTATACCGTTCCGACCAACACCTTTAGCGATGTGGACGTGGGCGATACTCTGACCTACTCCGCCACGCTGGCCGGAGGTGGCGCACTGCCCAGCTGGCTGAGCTTTGATGCGGCGACCCAGACCTTCTCCGGCACGCCCACCAACGCGAACGTCGGCGCTATCAGTGTGATGGTGACGGCGACTGATGGCGCTAACGCCAAGGTCAGCAGCACCTTTACGTTGACGGTTGGCAATACCAACGATGCGCCGACCAGCACTGGCATCAGCAACCAGACCACCACTGAAGATGCCGCCTTTAGCTATACCGTTCCAACCAACACCTTTAGCGATGTGGACGTAGGCGATACCCTCACCTACTCCGCGACCCTGGCCGGTGGAGGTGCGCTGCCCAGCTGGCTGAGCTTTGATGCGGCGACCCAGACGTTCTCCGGCACGCCCACCAACGCCAACGTCGGCGCTATCAGCGTGATGGTTACCGCGACCGATGACTCCAACGCTTCAGTCAGCAGTACCTTTACGTTGACGGTTAGCAATACCAATGATGCCCCGACCAGCACGGGCATCAGCAACCAGACCGCGACGGAAGACAGTGCCTTTAGCTATACTGTGCCGGCCAACACCTTTAGCGATGTGGACGTAGGCGATACCCTCACCTACTCCGCCACGCTGGCCGGAGGTGGCGCACTGCCGAGCTGGCTGAGCTTTGATGCGGCAACCCAGACGTTCTCCGGTACGCCCACCAACGCCAACGTCGGCGCTATCAGCGTGATGGTGACGGCGACTGATGGCGCTAACGCCAAGGTCAGCAGCACCTTTACGTTGACGGTTGGCAATACCAACGATGCGCCGACCAGCACCGGAATCAGCAACCAGTCCGCTACTGAAGACAGTGCCTTTAGCTTCACGGTACCAACCAACACCTTTAGCGATGTGGACGTGGGCGATACCCTGACCTACTCCGCCACGCTGGCCGGTGGGGGTGCGCTGCCGAGCTGGCTGAGCTTTGATGCGGCAACCCTGACCTTCTCCGGTACGCCCACCAACGCGAACGTCGGTGATATCAGTGTGATGGTCACCGCCACCGATGGCTCCAACGCCTCGGTCAGCAGTACCTTTACGGTGACGGTTAGCAATACCAACGATGCGCCGACGACTACTGGCATTGATAATCAGACGGCAACTCAGGATGCAGCCTTTAGCTATACCGTTCCGGCCAATACTTTTAGCGATGTGGACGTAGGCGATACCCTGACCTACTCCGCGACACTGGCCGGTGGGGGTGCACTGCCCAGCTGGCTGAGCTTTGATGCAGCGACCCAGACCTTCTCCGGCACGCCCGCACTTGCGGATACAGGCACACTGAATATCACAGTGATGGCAACCGATATGGCCACCGCCAGCATCGGTAGCAGCTTTACTCTGACGATAGCCCGCTCTGGTGCAACATCCCCTATTCCCGAGTTTTTGAATAATGGAACCGAACCAAAAGAGACTACGGTGCTGGTGACACCAGGCACCTCGGTACAGCTACCTACGCCGATCGTGATCAATTCTCCCTTCACGGCGGCAGCACCCGATAGCATTAGCAGTAATATCACCCGTCCTTTCGTCTCGGGCGCTCCTGTTGTTGTGACCACCCTTGGTGCTCAGGTCTTTAGCGGCACCACCTCGAATGCGGGCGGGCCGGGCATTGCCACAAACACCACAACAGGTGCTATTTTTGCAGGAAATGTTTCAGGTGCGTTCTCCACCCCAGGCGCTGGCCTCACGCTGGGTCAGGCACGCGATGCCAGCACCCTGGGCGGTTTCTTTGATGCCGGTCGTGGCCTTGGCGGCGGGCTGGGAGGCGGTATGGGCAATGTGATGGGCGGAACCGGCATCGGCCTTGAGAATGGGATCTTCACGGTATCCATGAATGATGCGCCCTTCACTCGCAGCTGGGATCAGGACGGATCTTCGACTATTGATGAACAGCCAGCGCTTGCAGCTTCGGTCGAAGGCTTTGTAGTCTCAACTCAACGACAACTCAGCGCTATGAATCAGCAACATGAGGCCAGAATTGCGCAACTGGCTAACGCTCTCGTCGACTTACAGAATCGCGGATAATCTTTGAATGGAATTTTCAAGAATGACTCTAGCTCATCGTTACGCTGATACCTCAAAGCCTTCCGGTAGCCGCAAGCTACTGGGACTAAGCCTTATCGCTCTGATGATCAGCGGTTGTGCCGTGAGCACTGAACCGCTGAATAACCACCAGACCCTGCAACGTGCCAAGCAGGACATGAGCCAGATGTACCTGAATCAGGAACCTGTTTCTGGTCCCATTACTCTGCATGAAGCCATGGCCCGCGCCCTGAAATACAACCTGGAAGCCCGCTTGAAACTGATGGAGCAGGCACTGTCCGAGCGTCAGCTGGATGTTGCCAGCTTTGACATGCTGCCTCGTGTGGCGCTGGAAGCAGGTTATACCGGCCGCAATAACATTAGCGCTTCCAGTAGCAGAAGCGTGCAAACCGGCACCCAGTCTCTGGAGCCCTCAACCTCACTGGATAATGATCGTGATGTTGCAGACCTGACCATGGTCTGGAACGTACTCGATTTTGGCGTGAGCTATGTTGCCGCCCAGCAGAAGTCTGATCAGCGCTGGATTGCCGAAGAGCAGCGCCGCAAGGTCGTTCAAACGGTCGTTAATGATGTACGCTCTGCCTACTGGCGTGCCGTAGCGGCAGAGCGTCTGCTAAGCAAGATCGATAAGCTGCTGGACCGCGTTAATGCCGCCCGTCGCTCCAGTGAGCGCATGAGCAGCCGTAGCATCGGCGATCCGGTCGTGGCGCTGAACTATCAGCGCACCCTGATTGAAACCACCCGCCAGCTGGAACAGCAGCGCCGTGCGCTGTCTCTGGCCAAAACCGAGCTGGCGACCCTGATGAACCTGCCACTGGGTACGGATTATCAACTGGCGATTCCTAACCAGAAAAACCTGCCTGTGCCGCAGCTGAATGTGGACTTCAATACGCTGGAAACGGCCGCTCTGATTTACCGTCCTGAACTTCGAGAGCAGGATTACAAAGTCCGCATCAGTGCCGCCGAAACCAAAAAAACCCTGCTGCGTATGCTGCCTGGTCTCGAAGTGCAGGCGGGCGGTCATTACGACAGCAACTCCTTCCTTGTGAACCAGAGCTGGGCGGATCTTGGGGTCAAAGTCACCTGGAACCTCTTTAACCTGATTTCAGGCCCAAGCGCTCACCGCGCAGCCGAAGCCGGGGAAGCCGTGGCGGAAGCCCAGCGTAAAGCCTTATCTCTGGCGGTATTGGCGCAGCTGTATGTGGCCAACGCCAATTACTCCGAAGCTATTCGCCAGTACAAGACCAGTCAGGAACTGCGCGATATTGACGACAAAATTCTGGTACAGCAACGCAATCGCTACCGCGTACAGAGCATCGGTGAGCTTGATCTCATCAGGAGTGAGCTGAATGCCGTCACCGCGGACCTGCGTCAGGATCTGGCCTATGCGGATCTTCGCAACAGCTACGGTCAGATCTTCTCAACGGTTGGCCTGGATATGCTGCCCAAAACCCTACCCTCCGCCAGTGTTGCCGATATCAGCAAGGCAATCGCATCTCAGGAGCAGAAGTGGCAGCAAGGTGACCTGAGTGATCTCAAAGCCGCCGTTAATGCGCCGATGAAATAACACTCTTCGCGCGTTATGCAGTCACAAAAAAGCCCCGAACATCGGGGCTTTTTCTATGGCAGGTGTGGGGACTCAGCTAAAAGTCATCTCCGGCACATGATCAGGGACAATCAGCTTACCCGCCGTTTTACTGACAATTTCCTCAACAGAAACTCCGGGAGCACGCTCTTTCAGAATGAATGCGCCGTCTTTGATCTCCAGATAAGCCAGATCTGTCAGCACTCGTTTGATGCAACCGGCACCCGTCAAAGGCAGTGCGCATTTTTCCAGCAACTTGGACTCGCCATCTTTGGAGGCGTGGGTCATGGTGACGATGATGTTTTCCGCGCCAGCGACAAGGTCCATCGCTCCACCCATACCTTTGACCAGTTTTCCGGGGATCATCCAGGATGCAATATTGCCTTCCTGATCCACCTCGAAAGCCCCCAATACCGTCAGATCCACGTGACCACCACGGATCATGGCGAAAGACTCTGCGGAATGGAAAATGGAAGCGCCGGGAATCGCAGTGACGGTTTGCTTACCGGCATTAATCATGTCGGCATCCAGCTCCTCTTCCGTCGGAAAGCGGCCCATACCGAGCAGGCCATTTTCAGACTGCAGCATGACCTGCATCCCGTCCGGCACATAGTTGGCCACCAGTGTGGGGATGCCGATGCCCAGGTTTACATAAAAGCCGTCTTCAAGTTCGCGGGCGACCCGCATTGCAATCTGTTCGCGTGAAAGTGCCATGGTTATGCCTCATCGTTAGCGTCAGGAGCGTCAAGGGAGAGTTAGGCTGACAGCGCACTCAGCGCTCGGTCAGGGTGCGCTTTTCAATGCGCTTCTCGAAATTGCCCTTGATCAGACGGTTCACATAAATGCCGGGAGTATGAATCTGCGCGGGGTCCAGTTCGCCGGGCTCAACAATCTCCTCAACTTCCACCACGGTGATCTTGCCTGCAGTCGCGGCCAACGGATTAAAATTCTGTGCGGTATGGCGGTAAATCACATTGCCATAGCGATCGGCTTTCCAGCCTTTCACGATGGCAAAATCACCCACAATGGACTCTTCCATAATGAAATGGCGACCATTAAATTCGCGTACTTCTTTACCCTCACCGACTGGCGTGCCGTAACCCGTCGCCGTGTAAAACGCCGGGATTCCCGCACCGCCGGCACGAATCTTCTCTGCCAGCGTCCCCTGAGGCGTGAGCTCGACTTCCAGCTCACCATTGAGCAACTGACGCTCAAACAAGGCATTTTCGCCCACGTAGGAAGAGATCATTTTGCGGATCTGACGATCCTCAAGAAGAATACCGAGACCGAAACCATCGACGCCGCAGTTATTCGAGACCACCGTGAGATCTTTTACTCCCATGGTCTTGATCTGGGCAATCAGATTCTCAGGGATACCACAAAGACCGAAGCCGCCTGCAATCACGGTCATGCCGTCCTGCAAACCCGCCAGAGCTTCTTCGTACGAGTGAACGACCTTATCAAAACCTGCCATAACCAGTTCCTATTCGGGATGACGGACTGTCATCGAATGTCAGGAGGGAGCGAGCGCCAAAGACTGCTGCAGCTTGCTGCTAAATTTCTTATCACTGCTAGTTGCTAACGTCAGGAGGCTAATTCAAGCCTGACGTGGCTTTACCATCCTGACTCAGGCACATATATTTATCCAATTTGAATTTTCTAATGATTCATTTGGAAAACCAATAAATCATGATGACGATCAAACAGCTGCGCGCCTTTGTCGCCGTTGCCGAAACCCTGAGCTTTGCCGATGCCTGCGAGCGCGTCTTTCTGTCTCAACCCGCGCTGAGTCTGGCGATTAAAAGCCTGGAAGATCATGCGGGAGGCCGGCTGTTTCGTCGCACCACACGCAGACTGTCCCTGACGCCTGAAGGTGAATCCTTCTTTCCCGTCGCACAGCGCCTGATTGCTGACTGGCAAGCGGCTGAGGATGAGCTTCACAATCGCTTCACTCTCAAGAAAGGCAAGGTTGCCATCGCTGCCATGCCCAGTTTTGCCAGCAATCATCTGCCGCACCTGCTGCATCAATTCCGACAAAAATTCCCGGATATCACTATCGAAGTGCATGATGTGATTGCTGAACAGGTCGTGGAGATGGTGAGTAAAGGTCGCGTTGAACTGGGGCTTTCCTTTGAGCCGCCGACGCAAGAGGCTCTGAGCTTTGTTCCGCTGTTTGAGGATGCCTTTATTGCCTTGCTGCCACCGGATCATGCTCTGGCAAAACAGCAGATCATCACCGGCCAGTCATTATTTGCCGAGGATTTCATCACCCTGCAGCGACCTTCCACGGTACGAACTGTCATTGAGCAGCAGGCCGCGCAGCTCAATCTTGCCCCGCGTATCGCTTTTGACAGCCACCAGCTCTCCACCGTCGGCAAGATGGTGGCAACCGGGTTGGGAGTTAGTATTGTGCCCGCCCTTTGCCAGCAGCAGATGGAAGAGCTTGGGGCCGTCTGCCGCCCGCTGACCGATCCGGATATCCGCCGTAACGTAGGAGTGATTACCCGCGCCAGCATCAGCCTTTCAGCCGCTGCCGAGGCGATGCGATCACTGGTGATGGCCGCCTACTGATTTCTGCCATTGGGGCAGCCAATAAAAAAGCGCCCCTGAACTGAAGGCGCTTTTTACTTAGTTTTTTACACTGAGGCGTTACACGTCACCGAGGTTATCCTCTTCCACGGCCACTGCCATACGCTCCAGCAGATCCGGGATGGCAGACTGCACACGGCTCCAGCTGGGGATGAAGGGCTTATCGTGCGGGTTATCAAGGAAGACGCGACCGGCTTCCATCAGGTTCTGGGCAAACAGCTCCACAGCTTCCTCTTCGGCATGGCGATCGACTTTCAGGCCATTCATGGTCGCATCGTTGTAATAGGTTTCGATCAGATCCAGCGCCAGACGGAAGTAAGTCGCCTTGATAGTACGGAAGGATTCCTCACTGATCTGCACACCCAGCGTCGCCAGTTTGCGATAAATCGCCTTGGCGATATCCAGACTCATGCGGTCAAGGCCGCCACGGTTGGCATCTTCTTCACCTGCCAATGGCTGGTGCTTGTGATCGTAGGTATCGGCGATATCCACCTGACAGAGCCGCTTGGTGGAATAGTTACGGTGCACTTCTGACAGCACGCCGATTTCCAGCCCCCAGTCACTGGGAATACGAATATCGTTCAGCACATCAACGCGCATGGAAAACTCACCGGACAGCGGATAGCGGTAGCTGTCGAGGTACTGCAGATACGGCAGGTCACCGTAGATCATACGCAGCGCACGAATCAGCGGCGTCACCATCAGTCGGCTGACACGACCGTTTAGCTTGCCTTCAGCAATGCGGGAGTAGTAGCCCTTACAGAACTCGTAGTTGAACTGGGGGTTAGCCACCGGATAGATCAGACGCGCCAGCAATTCACGGTCATAGGTGACAATGTCACAGTCGTGCAGCGCTACCGAACGGGAGCGGCCAGAGGCCAGCACATAACCAGAGCAATACCAGACATTACGGCCCTTCCCCGGCTCCAGCGGCGCCAGCCCCTTGGACTGTAGCTCATCATCAATGGCTTTCAGACGGGGGCCGTCATTCCAGAGAATACGGTGATGTTGCGGCAAACGCTTGAAGAAGTCGCGAGCGAACAGGAACTGGTCACGATCCGCGCGGTCAAGACCGATCACGATTTCAGAGAGATAAGGTACCTTGGTCAGGCAATTGACGATGTTATCAAGCGCGGGGCCTTCCAGCTCAGAAAACAGCGAAGGCAGGATCAGACTCATGGGACGACGACGGGAAAACTTCACCAGATCGGCTTCCAGAGCCTCAACGGGACGTCGCGTCAGATTATGAAAGTTGGTGATGATGCCATTCTGATAAAAATCACTCATTGCGAAACTCCCAGGCCGTGCGCCAGCCAGTACTCCACCCCTTCAACCCAGCCCGCCGGACCTTCGGCGCGGGTGACATAAAGTCGTGAAGGATCATCCATGGTTTGAGGAAGGTCAGGCTGATAGACAGCCCCGCGAATTAACACCCCGGTACGGGCCGCTGCCAACATTGGCAGATCATTAGCGCCGTCGCCGAAAGCCAGGGTATGCGGCTGCTGGCCAAAACGCTGTTCAAAGCGCCCCGCCAGCCAGACCAGAGCTACCCCTTTACTGGTCTTGCCGGTGACATGATAAAAACGTCCGCCGCGGGTCAAAGCCAGACCCTGATCGGCCAACGCCTGTTGAAACATCGCCAGTCCCTTTGCATCGCCATGCCAGAGCAGCGGCTCGGAAGCTTCACGGGCATGCGCCTGCCGCGCTTTATCCATGGGCAGACCTGTGGTTTCTGACACGCCGGAAACGCCCATCTCAGAAAAGCCGGTAAAGTCGATTCCGGGGCGTCCTTTCATGGTGGAAAGCACCTCAAGAATGCGCTCGTAACTGGCACCAAGCACAATGCGTGTCCAGCCATCACTGCTCTGATCGGGATCAGCCATCATCCGCCAGGAAGGCGGTAGAAGGACAAGTCCGCCGTTCTCAACCACGCAGGGCATCTCTTCGAGCCCCAGCTCTTCACGCAGGGTGGCAAGTTCGGCGGCGGTTTTGCTGGTGTTGGGAATCACCGGAATACCACTGGTACGCAGGTTATCCAGCCAAATGGCCGCGGGTTGCCAGTCATAGGAATGATGATCCAGCAAGGAGCCATCGAGATCCGTCAGAATCATCAAATTGTCCGGTAATTGCACGGTCACTCCTTGTGTCGATACCCCAGGTGTTGCTGAAAAACCCGGCGACATAGCGCCGGGCATTCTTACGCTCCGCTTTCAGGTAGCGTCTCCCATGGGTGATGCAGGTTCAGTGCCACAGCGTCTGACACGCTTTGCCGCACTGCCTGATCACCGGACAGGACTTATAGACTAATCAATGAGTTAGACAAACTAATACCAAGGTTTACCAGCTTTAGAGGCAGCCTTCAACATAACTTACCGCTGGCTCAAGGCCGCTTCGGATCTTGGTAATCACGCCATGACTCTCTTCCATGACCAGGCTGTGCTGCTTGTCGACACCGGAAAACACCAGATAGTGGGCGTCATCCTCATACTTGTGCGGCAGGATTTTCGGGGTTGGAGCTAGGCTTTTGGGGTCTGGCACTTTGGTCCCCACGGTCACGCCCACCACGGTAGGAATTCCCTTGCCAACCTCGGCACGGGTGATGATGTCGTTTTCCACCATAAAGCGGGTTTCGGGCAGGCTTTCAATGCGGATGTAATGACAGGCGGGGTCAGGCGAAAGTGATTCATTCTCGGCATGAAAGCCCAGAGTCTGCTCAAGCTCACCGACCGTCATACCAAAGCGCACCGGGCCATAGCCTTCGGTGGTCAGAATCGGCGTGGTGCCGGAAGCACTCAGTGGCACACCGTCACTGCCTTGAGCAGCAGGCGCATCAGGTTTGAGGGTGGTATCGGCTTTGTTGACCGGCGTTTGCTCATCCGGTGACGGGGTTTGGCCAGCGCAGGCGGTAAGACTGACCAGCAGGCAGGAAAACAGCGGCGCATGTAGACATTTCATAGGAACTCCTTTCCAGTTCAGTCGCCCCGATGCGTGAGGATAAGCCTTTGCTTGTCCTATCTTGTGAACCGCTCAGGGCTGACTGCCACGCCTTATCTACTGACTGCCGCGAGAGAGTTCATCAAGCCCCAGAGTCTGTCTGAGTGTTTCTGCCAGGGTTTTAACACGCTCCACTTCGGGGGTGCCGTTACAGCCGGTGTAATACGTCACCTTAGTGAGCTGCTGGTCGACGAAGGCAGATATTTCAACGGTCGGCGCATCGGTACGATAGTGTCCGCACGCAGCAGGATTGGCCGGAGTAATGGCCGCAGGCAGGCTGGAGAACTGGGCCTGAACCAGCGCCGCCCTGACCTGATCAAAGGCGGGTTTGCCGAGGTCGCGGTGATTCACCCCTTCGGTCGCCGAATCCTCGCCACCGGAATACACCAGCTCACCAAACTCATCGATTACCGCATGAAATTGCGGGCAGGCACCGTAACAGGCACCACTGCTGTAACTCAGGGTTTCAGGGGGAGTTTCTTCCGGCGTCGGCCGGTAACCACAGGCAGTTAATAACAGAACCAGAACAGCACAAATTCCCAGGCGCATTGTCGACTCCTTGAACCGGGCAAATCATCTCAACGAGGCGTCCGGTGTTCGGCAAAGCCCCGCCGTGGCTATTTGGGGTCAGACGAGTCAGATAGCAAAAAATCAGGATCAAATCATGCCGAGCGTTGCTGCAGAGCCTGCAATACCGCCAGTGCATTGTCGCCCTCACCGGCAGGCACGAAAATATGGTCATGATCGGCCCCCGCCACCACATTACAGCTGATATTTGCTTCGCCCAGCGCCCTGGCAAAGGCCGCGGTCAGGCCCACAGCTTCAAGGGCAGAGTTCACCTCCAAAGTAATCCACTCACAACGAAACATCGGGCTGATCCCCAGTGCCGATGCCTCGTGCTCGGGCACAATCAGGGTCGTTGCCTCATGTTCGCGCATCATCATGAGGGTTGAAGCGGGAATCGCAGCTTCATGAGGTACCCGGGCATAGACATAAACACCCGCATTCAATCGCGGTGACATGGAGCGCAGTAGTTCATCCAGCGCCGTCACCGGACCGGTTTGGGAAGGTACAGCAGATACAGTCATCGATTGCCTCATTGATTTACGACTATGAACCCAGAGTACATGCCAGCACTCTGGCAGAAAGCGGAAAAAGTGTAGCCAGCATGCCGGATTCAGGCGAATCAAAGCTGCTAATGGCCAACAGGCAATCATGGCGGAGGGAAGTCACCGGGGTAATGCCAGCGGCCAGATAAAAAGCGGGCCAGCACAAGGCTGACCCGAAGTCGCGCTAAGAGTAACTCATGATCATGCAGTGCCCTCAGACAGCACCGCGTGTGAAGGTGCAGGCGACGGCGGAGAAAGCGACCGCCGCACCTGCTTCACTGACCGTTATCCGGCGACACTGGAGTGTTTTGCATCGGCGGGTCTGGCGGAATCCGTTGCCGCATGTTGCGATGAGGCATCGGTTTTTTTGCTATCCGCCGAGATATTGGGCGCGCTGTAAGGCGGCGCTACGGGCTCTGCCGTTGGCGAGGGTTGCCCCTTGTCGGCTTCCCCCGTGTCAGACCCCTTCGCCGCGTTGGCTGTTGCTGGCTGGTCTTTCTCCAGCTTGGCAAGCGTCATGCCCTGCAGCTCCTTGGCGATGTAGCTGCTGAACTTGAACCAGGATTTCTGGTCTTCCCGACGGATAAACCAGTTGTCCTTGTCCAGCGAGCGGATCGTGTAGCGATAGGCTTTATCCTGAGTGGCCATAGTGGCGCTGAAGCCATCGCTCTCAGCATTGAGACGCGCGGTTTGCTTGTCATCTGCCAGAGTGATGATGACCAGCTCTTTCAGGTCATTGACCAGCGAGTCCACCTTGGTTTTATCCAGCGCCACATCAGGATGCTGTTCTTCCTGCCACTGCCCTTTTTTGTAGCTCAGTGTCAGGTCGGGCAGAGTCACCATGGTGGGCTGAGCAGTCACTTGCAGCATTTTCTTGTCGAGCCACTCATGGGGGTCTGCAGGCGCCTGATAGCTGTTAAAGCTCAGGTTCATCACATCCTTATCCCCTTCACGGCGACCGTAGACATGGCCGTAATGGGGCGAAGTCCCCAGATAAACCACTGCATCGTCCTTATCGCCGTTTTTAAGCTCGATCTTGCGCTCGAAGGATTTCTCAGCAACCTTGAAGCGTTTTTTCGCCTCATCCGAGGTGGCCGATGGCCAGCCCGGATGCTCGTCTGCGAGCTGGTTCAGCATGGTCTCCAGCTGCTGCTGATTGGCTGGCATACCCAGCTCTTTGACCTGCCATTGCTTATCCTTCTGAATCAGGTGAGTGCTTTGCTTGCCATCAGAAATCACCACCTCGGAAATTTTCCCGGGCTTGAAGCTGAGCCATGGCCCCTGATTCGCGCTGTCATTGTCCGGCCAGTAAGCCGCCGCGACCAGCCCTGCCTGTACCAGCAAGGCCACGGCCAACACCGGCACCAGCTTATTCACCCGGAGTTTCCTGCCTGCAGAAGGCATGTTCATGGATGTGTTGCTCTGGGGCTTTTTCATGCCTGACCTCCTAACAGCAGAGCAGAGTAACGGTGCAGTCGACGACGTTGACGTACACGCACCACCACGAAGATCACCAGCACCAGCGCCATGGCCAGGAAGTAGTTCAGGTACTCCACTTCCTTGCGTGACGTATCACTCATGGCGGGCAGCGTGCGGCTGTTAACATCGCGGGCACGAATGGACAGCAGACCATCATCTTCCACGCTCCAGTCCACCGTGTTCTGCAGCGCCGAGAGTGAGTTGGTGTAGTGGCTGCCGTTGGCGGAGCCCAGAAGCTGCATCACCTGGTCATCCAGCAGATGGTTGGATGCAAACAGAATCAGGCGGGCGGAATCCGGCGAGCGGCTGATGACGCCAGAGTAGGAAGGCCCTTTTTTCTTGGCATCCTTACCGGCACCCTGTTGTGGGTCAGGCGTATTCGCCACTTTGACGTTCTTGCCTTTGCCCTCATCCGCAGAAGCTGTGCCTTTACTCAGCAGCGGATCTTCCTTATCGGCGTAGTAGGACGGGAAGCTGCCGGTCACCACCATCGCCAGGGGCTCCTGCTTACGATCACCTTCAGGGGTGAAAGGCACGGCTTCGCCATTACGAACCTGCGGTAGTACCTGGGTTTTATCCGACAGCCAGGCATCCTCTGAACTGCTGGCCAATACCTGTACAGAGCGGTCCTTGTTCAGCTTCTTGTCGATCTGGATGGGGGATGCCCATGGGAAGGTCAGCTGAGACAAGCCTTTCAGAATCGGCAGTTTCTCGTTCATTTCCTGCGGACGCACATCGACAAAGTACGGATAGTTCATCTGCACCCATTCCTGCACCTGCATGCCACCGAGGCTGCGGTTTACCGGCATGGGGAAAGGCGAGTTCTGCGGGTCCATCACCAGATCATTCTCAAAGCTGATACCGTAGCCTTTCAGCCAGTCTTCCAGACCGGACTTATGCTTACTGGCATGCAGCCCCTGCTGATCGATGCTGACTTCATAAGGTGACGTACTGAGCAGCACCGTACCGCCCTTCATCAGATACTGGTCTATGGCAAAACGCTGTTTGTCATCCAGGTTATCCGGCGCCATCACCAGCAGCGCTTCCGCGGCAGCAGGCACCACACCGTCTTTCAGGTCGGTATCAATCACGTTGTAGTTCTGGGACAGTTGATCCTTCGCCTGCTGGAAACTGGTGCCACCTCCCATGGGATTATAGGCAGGCGTCACCAGCGCCACGCTGTGCATCAGCCCCGTACCAAAATGTTTAACCCCGGTTTCCACCATGGTATCGATACCTTTGGCATTAAGGTTTGCCGGCAATTGCAGCGGCATGCCCTGCTTGCCATCATCCAGCGTCAGGTAGAAGTAGAACGGCGTGGTATTGACCAGGCTCGCCATCATGGGTTTGAAGCCCCACTCTTTCTTCATTTGCGCAGCGGCGCTGGCATCCTTGTTGGGATCAACCCAGGTGATATTGAGCTTGCCGTCCGCTTTTTTGGAGAGCGCCTTAAGCTCATCGGTCAGTTGCTGCCGAAAACTCACCAGCTGTTGCGGCAAGGTACTGTCATCTGACACATAGGCCGTCAGGTTCAGGTCATCCGGCAGGTTTTTGTAGAGATCACCTTTGGTCTGATAGGCATAAAGCACGCGTTTGATGGCGCGGGTCATGTCGTATTCAGGATTGCGCAGACTAACATCAACATTGCCGTTGGTACCGCGCTGCATATCGATGAAGTCCTTATAGGACAGGGTCTGGAATTCACCGCCGTAGCTCACCACCACGTTAAAGTACGCATTCACGACAGAGGCCTGATAACGCCCGGAAACCTGGAAAGGCACCGGCTTAATGCCGTAGTTGCTGGCCGCCTCTTCCGCCGCTTTCTGATCCTGAGTGGGGTCAATAAACTCAACCCGCACCTTGCCCTTACCGGCCACTTCATACTCGTGCAGCAGGTCTTTCAACTGAGGCACCAGTGGCGCGAGCAACGGATGGGTTTTCTGAGAGAAATACGCCTTGATCACCAGCGGCTCATGCAGGCGGGAAAGATAGTTGTAGCTGACGTCACTCAGGGAGAAGCGATTGCCCTGGGTCATGTCCAGACGCAGCGACGTCAGAGGCGCCAGCCAGACATTCGCCAGCAGCAGGTTGATCACGACCAGCGCTGTGCCACGACGCCAGAGCGCATGGTGATGACGATCCCCCGTGGCAGCCCAGCGCTCACGCTCCAGCCCCCAGAGATTCAGGCCGAGGAAGATCACTATCAGGCTCAGGTAGTAATAGAGGTCACGTACATCCAGCACACCACGGGCGATGGATTCAAACCGTGAGCCGGTGCCCAGATCCCGCAGGATGCTGGCCAGCGGCTCGGAGGTCAGATCCGTCAGCATCGGCGAGCCAAGGAAATACAACACCCCACCGACAAGGACAGTCAGCATCAGGCTGACAATCTGGTTCTGGGTATGAGCACTGATGAAAAGACCCAGGGCAATATAAGTACCGCCGAGCAGCAGCGTTGCCAGATAAGCGGACCAGACAGGGCCCCAATCAATGGGGGACATCAGGTTAACAGTGATGGGCAATGGTAGCGTGAGTACCAAAGCCAGCGCCAGCAGCACGATACAGGCAAGGAATTTACCCAGCACAAACTGCCAGTTAGCGACCGGCAAGGTATGCACAAACTCCAGAGTGCCGGTTTTGCGTTCATCACTCCACATGCGCATGGTGAGCGCTGCCGAGAGGAAAATCAGCAATACCGGCATCCATTCAAACAGAGGCCTGACATCTGCCAGATTGCGGGCGAAGAAGGCATCACCCCAGAAGAAAACAAAGAGGCTGATGGCAGCAAAGGCCGCCAGAAAAAGATACGCAATGGGCGATGCGAAGAACTGAAGCAGCTCTTTTTTTACGACTGCACTCAGAGCCTTAGGCTGCATGGCTGACCTCCCGACCTTCGTTCACTTCGCGGAACAGGCTTTCAAGGTCGCGCCGTTCAGGACTGAGTTGATACGTCTGGGCGCCTTGCTGATGCAGCACGCTGTTTAGCGACGCCGCCAGTTCATTAACGGTTTCACTCGATAAGCCGGACTCCAGATGCAAGCGGTAATCGTAGCGGTGTTGCTGACCGCTGGCTGAGACAGAAGCATGATCCTGCACCAGCTGGTCCTGACGGAAATTCAGACCTGAGAGTCTGAGCTGCTGCCACTGCGCCGGCGCCAGTGAGGTGGACACCAGTAACGCCCCCGCCTGACGCAGGTTTTCAAGACGCTCATCCAGCACCATTTCACCTTGGCGCATCATCAGCACCCGGTCACAAATAGCTTCGACTTCCTGCATGATGTGCGTCGATAGCACCACCGTGGCATTCGCCGACAAGCGCTTAAGCAGTGTTCGCATCGCCTGGGTTTGCTGAGGGTCCAAACCGTTGGTTGGCTCATCGAGAATCAGCAATCGCGGGTTATGCAAAATAGCCTGCGCCACGCCCACGCGCTGCTTATAGCCTCGGGAAAGCGTCGCAATCGGCGACAGCACCTTGGCTTCCAGTTCCGTATCACTGATGGCCCGGCGCACCGCCTGCAGGCCTTCCTGCCCTTCCAGGCCACGAAGCCGCGCGGTAAATAACAGATAGTCCGCCACCGTCAGATCAGGGTAGACCGGCAAATTCTCCGGCAGATAGCCAATATGGGATTTCGCCTGCGAAGGCGCTTCATCGAAGGGTTGCTGGTTAAACCAGATCTGCCCGTCCGAGGGCTCCAGATACCCTGTAATCATCTTCATGATGGTGGTTTTGCCGGCACCGTTATGGCCGAGCAAACCCACAATTTCGCCATGACCAATTTCGAAGGACACGTCCTTGACTGCGACAAAGTCACCGTAACGACGTGAAAGGTGCTCTACCTTTATCACCGTTTCACTCCTTAACATCCTCAACGCGCAGCTCTGCTGTTGTTATCTGAGCTGCATGAATGAAAGAACCTATGTGAGGGCTTAGAGGGAGTCGCCTGCTGTGGGTTCCCCACGGGCAACGAAGAGATAAAAAGATTGAAGGAACTTGAGAAAGGCGCCCAAGTGTGTGGAAATAGTGACCGAACAGGGTGAAGACTGTGCAGGGTTATTCCCTGACCCATGAAGGTGACGCCTTAAAATGAACAGACCTGACCAGAATGTGAAAACAACCGCGCGCCGCACTGTGGCTGCGTGGGTGTTCCTGTGCATGATGGCGAGTCTTCTGCTGAACCAGCCCCTGACGCTTGCTAATGCCGCAGTGATGTCATTCACCAACACCATGAAGATGGAAAATGCGCCTGGCACCTCCAACCTGATGGATTGTCACAGCGCCTCGAATTCAAGCCCGGCAGGCAATCCTTTCTGCGCCAGCCTGTCGCAGGAAGACAGTCATCACGATTGCTGCGTGGTGGTCGTCTCCCTTACAGCAACCGGCTTTACTCACGAATTTCCCCTGACCGATGCGGCAAGGCGACCTGCTGCCCTGCCCGCGTTGGTCGATCCGCCAACGGTGCGTCGTTACCGCCCTCCCATCCTGAACAGCTGAAGGCCGAACGCAGGATTCCGCCATCAGGGTATCGCCCTGTGCGGACTGCTCTTCAGATAATCATTTGATTCAGGACAAGACCATGAAAAACACCACGTTGACTCGCACCTTTTCTGCCGTGAAGGCGGCTCACTCCGCGCGTAAAGCAACTGCCGCCGTCGCGTTACTGCTCGGGCTTGCCATTAACGCTCACGGGGAAACCCAACCTCTGGAGGTCTACAAAGACCCGCAGTGCGGTTGCTGCGAAGGCTGGATGAAACACGCGCAAGCGCAGTCACTGCCGTTAAAGCTTGTGCCTTCCGCCGATGTGTTTGCCAAAAAAGAGGCACTGGGGATACCGCCGGCGGCACGCTCCTGCCACACCGTGGTCGACCCACAAACCGGCTATATCTTTGAGGGACATATCCCCGCCAAAGTCATCGCCCGCTTTATTGCCGAGAAACCTGACGCCAAAGGACTCGCCGTATCAGGAATGCCATTAGGCAGCCCCGGCATGGAAATGGGGGATCGATTTATGCCCTACGATGTATTAGTGCTTAACCACGATGGCAGCACCGAAATCTATACCCATATTGGTAGTGCGCAAGAGCAGCTTTAAACCAAGACTCCAACAAAAATAAAAAAAAGGCTGTCTTACGACAGCCCTTTTTGTCCATTGAATTAACTCGCCTTCGCTAGCGATTGCAGTCTTTCCAGAGCTTTTGCCAATTTTGCCATGCCCATATCAATCGTCGCTTCATCCACGCAACTGTAGCTCAAACGCAGGGTGGAGGTTTCTGTCGCATCGACATAGAAAGGATGGCCAGGAACAAAGCAGACATTGTCTTTCACCGCCTCATCGAACAATGCCATGGAAGAGATGCCCTCTGGCAGCGTCATCCATAAGAACATTCCGCCTTCAGGTTTGGTGACCTGTACGTTCGCCGGGAAGTAACGCTCAACGGCCGTCAGCATGGCCTGACGCTGACGACCATAGACTTCACAGATCGTCGCAATGTGCGCATCCAGAGATTGCTGAGTCAGGAAAGTATGGAGCACTCGCTGCGCATGATTATTGGTGTGCAAGTCAGCCGACTGCTTGGCGACGATCACTTTGGATGCCAGCCACTCAGGCAGAACCATCCATCCCAAACGGAACGCTGGTACGACGGTTTTCGAGAAAGTACCGAGCATAACGGTATTGTCAGGCGCCATCGTGGCAATAGGCGGTAGAGCCTCTCCGCTGAAGCGCAGCTCCGCGTATGGATTATCTTCAATCAGCAACACATCACGCGCTTTGATCAGCTCAGCCAGTGCCTGACGCTTGGCCAGACTGTAGCTCAGCCCGGTGGGGTTCTGGAATGTAGGCACGGCATAAAGCAGCCGCGAACCGGATGTTTCCAGTGTCTCGGTCAATGCTTCCAGATCAATGCCATCGGCCTGCAGAGGCACAGGTTTAAATACGGGCTGATACATGGAGAAGGCCTGCAGCGCGCCCAAATAACTTGGGTCCTCCACCACCACCTCATCGCCTTCATTGATCAGCACCTTGCCGAGCAAATCCAGCGCCTGCTGAGAGCCATTGGTAATAACGATCTGCGCCAGCGCAATACGCTGACCGGTCTGGGCAAAATGACGCTCCGCAATAAACTCACGCAGTGGCCGGTAGCCTTCCGTTTCGGCATATTGCAGCGAGGCTTTGCCCTGCTCGGCCATGACCGTAGCCGAAGCTTGGTTCAGCCCGTCCACCGGGAAGAAGTTCGCATTGGGCAAACCGCCAGCGAAGGAAATCATCGCAGGGTTACTGGCAACTTTCAGAATTTCACGAATAAATGACGGTTTGATCTGGCTTATGCGATCAGCAAAAAAAGCTTTCATTAATGGTTCCCCAATTCACAACGCGGGCCAGGCAGGCCCATGGATGCTGGAATTTGTTGCGGGAGAAAAAGGACGATCCGTCCTTAGGAGGCTGGTCTGGCTTTTGGCGGGAACAAGCGGTGCCGGCAACAAGAACTCCTGATCCTGCCTTAAGCAGCGAGAGACAGCCAGCAAACTCAATGTTGCGATGAGGATGCCAATTGCTTTGCAGCTTTCTCCAAAAAACTGACTTATCTGCTGCTCAGCAAATGCAGTCCAAACAGGGCAAAAATACCGCCCGCCATGCGCTCGACCCAGTGTTTGGTATTGAGGTAAGCCCGGGACAACGCCTTGGATGAAAACACCAGAATCACCAGACTGTACCAGCTAAAACTGATGGTCATCATCAGGGCAATCACCGAGAACCCCAGAGCAGGCGCTGGGTGAGGTGGCAGCAAGGTCGCAAATAGGCTGCTGGTAAAAATCGCCGCTTTTGGATTCGCCAGATTGGTCATAAGCCCCAATGACATATTCTTCCAGCATTGACTGCGCCAGTGTCCCTGCTCTGAAGTCACGTCCATTTGTAGTGGCACTTTATGAAAGCTGGAGCGAATCATGCGAAAGCCCAGGTAGAGCAGATACAGCCCGCCGCCCATCTTGATGGCAACAAACAGCCAGGGGGCCGCGACAAACAACAAGGTCACCCCTAAAAAGCCTGCCAGCCCCCAGATAAAGGTACCGCAGGTGATGCCAGCGGCAACTGCCAACGCCTGCCAACGACCTGAGGCTGCACTGGTTTTTGCGGTGATGAGAAAATTCGGCCCGGGGAGCATCACGGCCATAATCCACATACTGGCCACAGCGATCAGGGTTGATGTCATATCAGGCCTCACAGGCGCTATTGAGAAAATCCGGATGAGTAGCGTTATACCGCTTCCCAAAGCAAGTCGCCCAGCGAGCCTTTTGGCAGAAGCTGGGCATCCATCAATACGAGTGTTTTCAGGTAATCAAAACGTTCCTGCTGGGTGCTATCCAACGGCAAACGCTGCAGATTCTGCAGACATTGCCGTGCCATCTTGAGTCGCTTTTCACGCTGATACTGGGAATCGCGCACCGCTTCAAGGTAAAGCTGTGCCGCACCTAACAAAGCATCGGGATGACGCGGATCTATCCGCAGAACCTGCGCAAAGAGCTGCATGGCACCGCTGGCATCACCACGTTCATAGGCGTAACAGGCTTGCGCCAGCATGGAGTCGAGCCGGTTTCTGTCGTGCATCATGCTGGGGTCAGAAGGCACATTCTGTAGCCAGCGTACAGGCGTATCACCGGGGATGGTCCAGATATTCAGGTTTTCCAGAGAAACACCGTGCATTTGCGCCAGCGTGGAGGCCTCCTTGGCAAAGCGCTCGGCCATGTGCGGCTGACGTGCGCCATCGTAGAAGCGGCTTTTCAGCAAGGCGCTTTCAACCTGCAGGGTTTCATCCTGCTGGAAAACACGGGAGGCCTTACGCAGGGTGGACTCCATCTCGCGTTCCAAATCCTGCCAGTTCTCACCGGATTCAACCCGGTGACGGGCGACATCCACCAGTTGCAAATAGGGATGTTTAGTCTCGTATACGGAGCCCTCGCCGAGCTTGATAGCTTTTGATAACGCGGGAGCTGCCACAGCCCAGTCATTTTGCTGAAAGGCACAGTAGCCAAGGCGCTGATAACGCAGTGGATTGAGCGGAGAGACGGAGACGCTCTGCTGAAGCAGGTAGCGCGCCTTGAAATAGTCGCCACGCTGCATTTCGATCTGAATCAGCTGATCATAGGCCGCCAGTAAAAACGGATTCTGACACGCCAGCTCAGCCAGTAACTCCAGCGCCGCATCAAACTGACCTTCCTGCCCCAGGCAATAGGCCTGCATCAACACCGCTTCACGGCGCCCAAAGTGCTGGTAAATATGAGAAAACACCCTTGCCGCCTGAAAATAGCGGTGATGGCTCATCAAAATACGGCCCTTCAGCAGATGCACCGCGCAATAAAAAGGATGGGTCGTATCAAAGTGATCGCAGAGATTCAGAGCTTCTTTGACATTTTTTTCTTTCAGTGAACGCCAGATGGGCTCCAGCGCGGTTTGTCGCGCATCCAGCAATGCCAGACGATGGCGAAGATCACGGGCAGAAAAAGGTTTGGAGAGGATATCGTCAGGATAGTTATCGATAGCGTGGACGATAAGGTCACGCGAGGTATCACCGATAAGCAGAATCCAGGCGGTGGTTTCAGGCAGGAGCCCCTGATAACGCGCCTCTTCAAGCAGCTGAATACCGCTGATTTTGTCCGTCTCGTTGTGACTGATGATGACAAAATCAAAGTGCTGATGCTGGATATGACTTAATAACGCCGTGGTCGGCGGCAGGGTTTCCAGATGTTCTATCCCCAGATCGCGCAGCATGGTTTTCATGGTAAAACGCATGTTGCCGCTACTGTCGACGAACAGAACCTTTTTCTTTTCCAGCATCGCGGTCTTGAAACTCAGGTTTAAGGACTAAGCCAGCATAGCGGCCGGCAGGGCATTTCCTCAAGCCCCGACAACAATAAGCTTACGACAGCGCCGCAGAGAACCTGCCTGCCAACTTCCTGCCGTAGCTACAGTTGCGACTTTGGATGCACAGTCGCTGGCTTGAAACTGCGCTATAGTGGCGGAAAAAAGAGACTCCTGCGCCATGAGTACCGCCTATATCAGCCACGATGACTGCGCCTTGCATGATGTTGGCCCTGATCACCCGGAAAGCCCACAGCGACTGATCGCTATTGGCCATCACCTGCAGCGAAGCGGCCTGATCAGCCAGCTACAGGCTCATCGAGCGGTTTCCGTGATGCCTGAACAACTCGCGATGGCACATACACCACAGCACCTGAGCAAACTGCAAAAGCTCGCGCCGAAAGAAGGTATCATCTGGGCGGATGACGATACCGTGCTCTGCCCTGAGTCACTGCACGTCGCGGCGCTGGCGGCAGGGGCAGGCATTCTGGCGACCAACCGTGTTCTCAATGGCAAAAATACCAATGCGTTTTGTGCGACGCGTCCTCCCGGCCATCATGCGGAACATGATCTTCCCATGGGCTTTTGCCTCTACAACAATGTGGCCATCGCCGCACTGCATGCGTTACAGCATGAATCGGTCTCACGTGTTGCCATTCTGGATTTCGATGTTCACCAGGGCAACGGTACCGTCGACATCTTCAAAGATCAGCCCGAAGCGCTGTTTTGCTCGACATTTCAGCATCCGTTCTATCCAGGACGCTTCAACGACATTGATCGCCCCCATCTGGTGAACTGTCCCCTGCCCGCTTTCGCAGACAGCGATGCCTTTCGTCGTGTGATTATGGAGCGCTGTCTGCCCGCCATCGAGGCTCACAAACCCGATATGATTTTTATTTCTGCCGGGTTTGATGCCCATCAGGAAGACCCAATGGCAGATATGCGCCTTACCGATGAGGACTATTACTGGGTGACGCGGGAACTGGTACAGCTAGCCAACAAGCTCTGTAACGGTCGGATCGTCTCTATGCTGGAAGGGGGTTACAACCCTGATGCCTTAGCTCGCTCGGTGCATAGCCATCTGGAAGCCTTACTTGGTTACTAAACCTTCCGGGCTTTGCTTCAGACACAAAAAAAGCGGCTATTGCCGCTTTTTTATTTAACCTTTTCAGTCAAGCTCAGGCGCTATAAACGCCAACGTTCTCATGACCGGCATCATGCAAATACAGTGCATGCAGCTTACTCATCACACCCCGGTCACAATAGAGCAGGTATTGCTTATCACTATCCAGCTCAGAGAAGCTGGTAGCCAGCTTATAAAAAGGAATATGGACAACCTCTTTACCCGGCAGATCAAGCGGCTTTTTCTCTTCTTCGGTCGGATGGCGGATATCAATCACCACGGCATCCTCTCGGACTTCAAGCTCATCCAGTTCGGCCTGCGGCTTGAGATCTTTCAGTACCTGATCGATCTTCATAACCTCTGAACGCTCAATCGCACGCTGGATCATCTCCATATCCAGCTTGGCCTCTTCCGCCAGAACTTTATCAGGACGGGCTTTAACCGTTGGGCTGACAGAAATAACACCGCAATATTCCGGCATCGAGGAAGACATCTCGTAGGTGCCAATTTTACGCGCCTGATTGATGATGTCCTGTTTGTCAGAAACGATTAGCGGACGAACCACCAGACGATCACTGGCGTTATCAATCACGTTCAGGTTAGTGAGGGTCTGGCTGGAAACCTGTGCCACACTCTCACCGGTTACCAGTGAGCCAACATGCAGGCGAGATGCTACACGGTTGGCAGCACGCATCATCATGCGCTTGAGGATAACTCCCATGTGAGAATTGTCGACTTTCTCAAGAATCTCGCCGACAACCTCATCAAAGGGAACAGAAACGAAGTACACCTTGGCGACAGAGCCGTACTGCTTCCAGATGTAGTTAGCAATCTGGCGAACACCAATCTCATGCGCTGAGCCGCCCAGATTGAAGAAACAGAAGTGAGTCTTACAACCTCGCTTCATGGTGAGATAGGTCGCGACCGCCGAGTCAAAACCACCAGACATCAGCGACAGCACATCTTCCTGTGAACCGATCGGAAAACCACCCAGGCCCTCCTTACGCTCTGTCTCCACCATAAATTTCTGGTGGCGAACTTCCAGACGCACCTGTACATCAGGATTCTTAAGGGATACACCAGTTGCTTCCGTCAGTTGCTTCAGTGCACCACCAAAATGGCGCTCAAGATCCAGGGAAGTGAAATCGTGAGTACCCACACGCTTAACGCGCATGGCAAAAGTTTTGCCCTTCAGACGCTCACGGTTAACAGCCAGCAAAGGCTCCAGCATGTCGTCGATGGTCGTCAGAGGGAATTCCAGCACTTGCTGATAATGGGCAATACCTGGCGTGCGGCTTAGTACATCTGCCACCTGCTCGGCTTTCAGACCGTTCTCCGGACCGGTGATATCAATAAAGTCCCAATGCGCGGTCACTTCACAGGCGTGCAGCTGCTGCGCTTCCGTCAGGAGTTTAAGTTCGGCGCGTACGTTCGCAGCAAGACGTTTGCAAAAACGCATACGAACGGAACGGCTTTTGATGGTGATTTCCGGGAACAGCTTGACGATAAACTTCATGGTCGGCCACAGGCTAAAACGAAAGGCCGGCATTGTAGCAAATCAGGAACGATGACGCAGGAAAAACCCTGTCAGGACAATGACAGATCACGCCGGCAAGAAATAAAAAGTTCTGGGAAATGAAAAGATAACGCAGGAGGGGCATCTTTGGCGCGCTCGAGAGGATTCGAACCTCTGACCGCCTGGTTCGTAGCCAGGTACTCTATCCAGCTGAGCTACGAGCGC